>CANJPN010000044.1 GCA_947475855.1 Bradyrhizobiaceae bacterium | reverse complement strand
ATTGCGGAGATCGGTATCAATCATAACGGCAATCTAGACACGGCTAAGCGGTTGATCGATTGCGCAGTGGAATCGGGGGCGGACTGCGCCAAGTTCCAATTGCGCGACATGGCAGCTCTCTACGGCGGCGGTGGGGGCAAAGCCGACGACGTGAGCGAAGATTTGGGCGCACAATACACCCTCGACGTGCTGGCACGGGCGCAGCTCACCGTCGAAGAGATGGAAGAGGCTTTCGACTACTGCCGGCAGCGTGGCATCATAGCCTTGTGTACGCCGTGGGACCTGCGCAGCGTCGCGCGGCTGGCGGCATCAGACATGCCCGGCTATAAGATTGCCTCTGCTGATCTCACTAATCACGACTTACTGCGTGCGGTGGCAGCCACGGGGCGACCGGTGATCCTATCCTCTGGCATGTCAACGGAGGCGGAAATCCTGGAGAGCTGCAGTGTGCTGCGCGGTGCGGCCGCCCAGTTCATGGTACTCCACTGCAATTCGACATACCCGGCACCGTTCAAAGATGTTAGGTTGCGCTACATGGAACGCTTGCGCAAGCTAACGGGATGTATGGTCGGTTACTCTGGTCACGAGCGCGGTTATTCAATTGCGGTCGCCGCGGTGGCGATGGGTGCTTCGGTGATCGAGAAGCACATAACGCTCGATCGCGAGATGCTTGGCAACGACCACAAGGTGAGCCTGGAGCCGGGCGAGTTTGCTGCCATGGTCAAGGCGATCCGTGAAGTTGAGGATGCGCTTGGGGACAGCACATCGCGGCAAATGTCAGCCGGCGAAAAGATGAACCGCGAGGTATTGGCCAAAAGCCTTGCAGCGGCATGCGATATTCCAGTCGGCACCGTTATCCAGCCGGAAATGCTAACCATCAAGAGCCCAGGCAAGGGGCTACAACCAAACATGCGTGCGCAACTGATCGGCCGGCGTACAAAACATGATTTTGCTTCGGGAGATTTCTTTTTTCCCAACGACCTTACAGACGCGGAGGTTAAGGCGCGCGGCTACAAGTTCAGGCGTCCGTGGGGCATTCCGGTCCGCTTCCACGACTGGCGGGCACTATACCGGTCGCTTCCAATGGACTTCCTGGAATTTCACTTCTCTTATAAGGACCTGGAGGCGGACGAGCGCCGTTTTTTCGATTCCCCCGTGCCTGTTGGGCTGGTGACCCACAGTCCAGACCTATTCGATTCCGATCATATCATGAATTTGGCGGCTGACGACGATGAGTATCGCGCTGTATCGATTCGGCATCTTCAACGGGCGGTCGATGCGACGCGCAGGTTGGGCGAATGGTTCAGGTGCAGCCAGAACATTCCCGTCATCGCCAGCCTAGGCGGGATGTCGCGCGATGCAGCGTTGCCATTGAGCGAGCGCCATAAGTTATACGACCGCATTGGCGAGAGTTTGCGGCAGCTCAGCCTTGATGGCGTCGAGATCATGCCTCAGACGCTGCCGCCGTTCCCTTGGTATCTTGGCGGGCAACTCCACTGCAACCTGTTTGTCGATCCGGAAGACACGGCTGCATTTTGCCGTAATCACGGCCTGCGACTATGCTTCGACATCTCGCACTCCAAACTCAGTGCCAACGAACGCAAGAGACCGTTCAGCGAGTTCATCGATATCCTCGCCCCTGTGACTGGCCATCTGCACATCGTGGATGCAATCGGTGTCGATGGCGAAGGGATCCAGATCGGTGAGGGAGAGGTTGATTTCAAGGATCTCGCGGTTAGGCTGGATCGGATGTGTCCAGGTGTATCGTTCATTCCAGAGATCTGGCAGGGCCACAAGAACAATGGCGAGGGCTTCTGGAAGGCTTTGGAACGACTCGAAGGGCTATTGTAGACATGCGGCCGCGGGCATTTATTACCGGAATTGCCGGCCAGGACGGATCATACCTTGCAGAATTGCTTCTAGCGCGCGGGTATGATGTGCACGGCACTGTCCGCCAAGAGGTATCGCGCGATCAATTGCTATTGGCAGACTATATGCGCCCGCTCGTCGAGCGCTTAACACTTCATGGGGTGGATCTCGCAAATCCGGCGCAGTTGGCAGCGGCATTTGCAGAGGTCGAGCCAAACGAATGCTATCATCTTGGCGGGCCTAGCACCGTTGACAGCAATATTTCTGGATCTGCGGCGATTTTTGCCACCATCCTTGGCAGTACTAGGGCGCTCCTGGACCAAGTTAGACTCAAACCGCGGTGCCGCTTCTTCTTTGCGGGAACCTCGGAGGTATTCGGAGTAGCAGTGACATCGCCGCAAACCGAATTCAGCGAGGCGCGACCGCGTTCAATATACGGCCTTGCTAAGCTGGCGGCCTGGGACCTCATCGTCCAGTACCGCAGGCGTTATGATGTCTTTGCCTGCACAGGGATCTTGTACAATCACGAATCGATCCGGCGACCGGCTTCGTTTCTGCCGCGCAAGGTGACATTGTCGCTGGCGCGCATTGCGGCCGGACGGCAGAGCCAGCTAGTGTTAGGCAACATGGATGCGCAGCGCGACTGGGGATATGCGCCCGATTTTGTCGATGCCATGTGGCGTGTTCTGCAAGCGGAGCAACCCAACGACTACGTAATCTCGACGGGCCGTTTGCATTCTGTTGCCGATCTCGTCGACGTGGCATGTCGGGTGTTGTCGTTGGACCGAGGACAGTGTGTGATGACCGATCCGAATCTCTATCGTCCCGCTGAGATGGTGCCGCTATGCGGCAACAGTTCGCGCATCCAGACGTCTACCGGTTGGCGGCCCAGCCGTTCTTTTGAAAGCATGATCGAGGAAATGGTGCGGCTCGATTTCCAACGTGAAAGCCAGTCGCAATTGGGGGCGGACATTGCATGCAGTTGATTTGGGCGCCGAGGTTGGCGCTAGCGAGCTGACTGATCCGATGGCTGCGCGCTTCATGGTTGAACTGTCGGATGCGATTGAGAATTATATCAGCAGCCTACTGAGATGGGATGTGCGAGGGCTTAACTATCGCGGGGCTGACCTGAGGGAGGTGGTCTCGCGATGGTTATACTTCGCGCTAGTCAATGACGAAGACTTATACGGCATCTATCGTCGTCACGTGGGGACGGGCGAGGTTCCAGACTTGTCAGTGTTGCCGACAATAGTGGGGCGGCTGGTGCCGGCTGTTATCGGCAAGGAAGTAAGTGGTAAGTCGATCGGGACAGTGAGGAGGCTTGCGGCGACGTTAGCCAGCGGTCGCAGCTTTGCGGCTCAGCTTCTCGTGCCATTGCGCACAGGGGCGGCAGCGGCTCGGATCGATTGTTTCAATGACGCGCGCGCGAGGCAGGTTTTGTTTCATCTGGGAGCAGCAAAGTTTCAGGCCTATCTGGCGCCGATTGCGGAGCGGTTCGGCGCACGTGCAGCATATCTCGTTATCAACGATCCTGAGCTGACCGATTTGGTTGCGAGTACCGGCGCGCCAGTCATCTCTGTGTCGCGCGATGCGGCAGCGGTGCCGTCAGGATACTTGGCCGGGCCGCTGCTGGAATGGACGTCGACATGCTGCGACTACGACATGATGCTGGAAGCCCTGTCGAGGATGGAATGCATGCGCGTCGTGATTGCTGAGGGCAACAGTCCAATGCAAGCGCTGGTGAATCGTAGCGCCCAACAACTTGGCATACGGACGATTTGTGTGCAGCAGGGGTGGTCCCCGATCAATCACAGCGGCTTCCGAAATCTCAAGTACGATGCAATGTGCGTGTGGGGGAAGGAGTTCGCACGAATGTTGCGACCATACAATCGACTCCAGGCCTTTATGGTGACGGGAAGCCATGTGCTGTCAAACGGCTGCCAGGGCCAAGCCGGGGCCGGGCAAGGGATCGGTTTTTTCCTCCAGAACGGTTCGCGCCTCATCACGGAGGCGGCTTGGAACGGGATGCTGGAACTAGTCGCCTGGTGCGCGCAGACGTTTCCTGACCGCGAGATCCTAGTACGCGAACATCCTGGTGCGCCGCTGTCGAAGGACGAACACTATCGTCTTGCAGAGTATGCTAACGTCCGCTTCGTACCGGCGGCAGAGGCTGCACTGGCGGAGGTGCTGGCGGCATGTCGAGTAGCGGTGGCGATTTTCTCCACTACCCTTGTTGAGGCGGCGGCAAGCGGCGTGATCCCGCTGATCGTCAACATGACGGGAATGTTGCATTATTCACCTGATCTGCATCGGATGGGTGGAGGCGTGGAAGTGTCGGAACCATCTGCTGCAAGGGCAGTGCTGCCAGAGTTGCTCGGGTGGCGCGGCGATGAGATCCGGGCTAATCTCCCCGCAATCACCCCGTCGCTGTTCTCGCGTTGTGGGAATGCAGCTATTGATGAAATTGAACGGGTAATTGAGGCAGACTCAAACCGTTCATGCAAAGACATCGTTTATTGAAGCCGCGTAGCACTTTCTGTCACTGCAGCATGCGGCAAAACGGTCACTTCAGGCATCGAGGCAGAACAGTATGGTAACGCCCACAAGCACTACCCCCTGCACCACCGAATACGTCCGCGAGATCTTTCCACAACCTGTGCTTGAGATGACCCCACTGACGCTCACGATCTGGGATACACCGGAGTTCAGGGTTATGCCGCCGCAAACGGCACCGCCGCCGATTGGGGGGAAGGGGCGAACGCGGACGGGGCTGGTCGTGGCTCTGCGACGGGTGGCGTCGGCTGCCAAAAGGCGTGGCTGGCTGCTAGTGTCCGCGATGATGGTCGTCGCGCGGAAGTGAATGCGGGATCTGGAGAAGTTTAAAGCAATGTCTGTATTGAAAGACAGCTGGTCGGCGTTCGATCGAAAGATCGCGGAAGTCTATCTCGACGGCTACGGGCATCCGTCTCCGCGCAGCAAGGAACTGATGGCAAGCCTATTGAAAGAGCTTTATGCGGCGCGGCGGTTCACGTTGGCTGATTTCGGCTGTGGCAATGGCCATCTCTTTGGTTTCTTCAAGTCTAAGGATCTCAATCTAAGCTACATAGGCTACGATTTCTCCACGGTACTGATCGAGGCCGCGAACGCCCGCTATCCTGGCGATAGCAATGTAACGTTCGTGGAAGCGGACATCCAGGATCCGGAGATGAAGGGAGAATCATGCGATATTGCGCTTTTTTCGCACGTACTGGAAACGCTGCCGTCCCCAGAAAAGGCTTTACTGGCGGCGAAACGGCTAGCGCCTATCGTGATGGTGCGCTTTTTTGAGCCACCGGATCATAACCATGATCTGACGGAGTTGCGCATGATGGTCGTAGGCGAGGGGAGCCAGCCGGTGCCTTACCTTAGGCGTTCGATGTCGCGCGGCTACTACAATTATGTTCTCGGTGCCACAGGCTGCCGCCGCGTGGATGTACACCAGGTCAACGGCGACATCGATCAGGTACACTTGTTGCACTACGCTTAGTAGCGAGTTGATTCGGAGACTTCCATGGCATGCCTTATCAAGGCGCCCGACGGTATTGGCAAAGGCTGCGTCAGCTTCACAACGCCGGAGCGCGACCAATTGATCTTCACGGATGCGGCGCTAAGGGCCGCGGTAGAGCGACTAAAAGAGCGCTACGTTGTTGGACTGCATCACAATTGGCACGACCATGCATTCAGCTACGACCCACTTTTCGATTTCTCGATGGCTGGGGCCGGCGACCTCATCGAAAGGGACAGCCAGGATTTTCCACAGGTGCCGATCGATGCATGCAATTTCGCGCCGCCTTGGTTTGTGCCGGACGTGCGGCAAGAGCCTTTCTGGGACATCCTCAATGTCGCGCGGGCAGTGGATTTCAAGGGTATTCCGCAGTTTCTCGAGGCCATCCGGAAACTGTATGATCGGGGCAGCCAGCTGCGCGTACTGTTCCTATGCGCGACAAAAGATAGCGAAAAGCTGACAGGGATACCGGATCTGCGGCGGTATTTTGAAGCAATGTTTTCGCCGACAGAGCGATTTCGCTTTACGCTGATGACGATGGACTGGGACTATCCATTTCCCCTCGATCTGGAAACATTGGGCGTCTTCTATAGGTCGAGCCGAATATTCGTGCATGCGGCGCCCGATGAGCGGCGCTGCAGGACGGCAGGATATGCATGGGCTTCAGGGAAGCCGGTGGTAGCACGCAAGAACGTTGCTAGTATCCTGCCGCCCGAACTCCGCAAGCCTCCCTACTATTTTGGATACGACAATTATTCTGCATTCGCTGATGCCATCGAGGCGGCAATAAGGCACGATCTGAAGGGACAGGAGTGGGGCAGCGTTTCAGCGGAATTCCAGGCCGGAGCATCGGCCGGTCGTTTCGATGCATTCCTGGTGGATTGGGCAGCGAGCAGGCCGGGTATGAATATATCGCGCGCGCCGATTAACCCGCTCGGTCTCGATATCCGACTGGGGCGGCATCACGGCTTGTCGACAGGTGCAAACAGGATCAATCAAAGCATCGAAAAGCTTGTCGACTTGCTCAGTAGAGCAAGCCATCAGGACATTTTGTCTTATTCGCTAGAATCGGATCCAGAGCGATGGCTTGAGACACTTTAACAGCAGACGACGGCGGTCATAGAGTTGTTATAGGCCCTTGACGCCTCTGTTGAGGGCTCGGATGGCACTCTTTCGACACATCAAACGTTCCGCATAGGGTAGGAAGCACGCACCACGAGCCCTCGGCAGGACCGACCAATTGACGCAGTTTAGCGAGCAGAGGGCTAATCGTGATACTCGATCTGGAGCGCGCTCGGAGCCTCATCAAGGACGCGCCGATCTGCTATGTGGACGCTGGTGCCAGGGGCGATCTGGAGGGGGCATGGGGTACGATCTCGCCCCTGCTTCTGAAGGTTCTGGCGTTCGAGCCTGATCCAGACGCGGAGGTTAATTGGGCCATGGCGAATCCGCACTGGCACATCGAGAGGTGTGCTTTGTGGTCGGATGCGAGAACGGTCACGGTGCACATCGGAGAGGTTCCCGCCACATCCAGCGTCTGGCCCCCCAATTTCAAGTATCTGACGCGGTTTTCCGATGCGCATGTTGCCCCGCGGCGGACAACGCGCACCGTGGACGTTTCTGCGCGGCCACTGGATGACGTTGTGGCGGAGCTCAAGATGCAGCCGGATTTTCTCAAGATCGATACGCAGGGTGCGGAGTTCGATATTCTGCAAGGCAGTGCGGATACACTTGACCGCTGCATCTTTGGTGTCGTGGTCGAGACATGGACGACGCAAATTCATGCCGGTCAAGGGATGAGTGACCAGGTCATGAAGTTCATGCGTGAAAAGGGCTTCGAACTCTGCGATATCGAGGTTGCGGCCGCCTGGCATCGGAAAGTGTGCGATAGTCACGAGTTGTCCACAAGGCGGCAGATTGTCGGCTTGGATCTACTATATTTTCGCGACCCGATCGACATCGCGGATCGATTCGCTAATCCTGCCTATGCAGCCAAGTGCGCTGCGATTGCTGAGATCTATGGCCACTACGATTTGGCCGTCGAAATTCTGGACATTGCGATTGACAAGGTGCCGGCAGCAAAGGCAGCTCTGCTGGAGATAAAGTCGTCGATACTGACTTCGCACAAGAAGCCGGCGCCTGTTGCGAATGTGCAGCCAGGGATCGTCTCACGTCTGGTGGCCCGCCTTCGTCGCACGCCAGGTGGCGATGGCCCCTCAAAGCTTCACTATTAGATCGCGCGGGCGGATTTGATCAACTTAGTCGCTCGCTGAAAGAATCGATTGAGCGGTGGTAGTGGCCGGGGCATTTGAGGATCAAGGTATGATTGCGACTGAGCAGAATTCGAATTGTTGTTGCCTGGCGATCTTTTGCAACGCCATAAACGTGGGGGCTAAGCTTGCTCCACCGCCGCAGCTGAGAGGTGATTTTAGACTTGACAAGGATGACATATGCTGTGGGGCGCGCCGATGATTTCCAATGCAAGCAGCGAATTGGCACTGCTGTCGAGGCGGGCCTACGGCAAGAGCGGATCCTTCGAGACTTGGGTCGGTAGGCGCAGAGTGGTCGTCGATGATCATCTGCGTCTGCAAGCAGAGTTAAAAGTTGTGCCCAGTATCGACGTTTCCATCAATAAGGATGAACGCGCGCGGGATATTCTGTTCGACGATACGACACCTAGCGGACGGTTCATGGAGATCGATGGCGGGGACGGACGGCTAATCTATCTGCCCGGCATCCGCGGAAATTTCGAAATGGACGAGGCGAAGTATGCGGAGAACAAGAAGATGTTCGATGCAATGTTCAGATATATCAGCATGGATCTGGAGGCAAACGCCCCCTCACAAGGTGCTGGCTGGCGATGTGTGTCGTGAGGATTTCCTACAGAGCCGCGCCTTGGAACTCGGCTGTGCGGCGGTGGTTTATTCAGACAACGTGTTTGAGCACCTGAAGCGGCCTTGGATCGCAGCGCGAAATGTCTGCGCGTTGCTGCAAACCGGCGGGATTTGGATCACCATGGTTCCGTTCGCTCAACGCTACCACGAATCGCGGAGCGATTACTTCCGGTATACGCACGAAGGCATGCGGGCGCTGTTCGAAGCCGCCGGCCAGATCGAGGTGATCGCTTCGGGTTACGATATTCTTGGCCGGCGCAATGAATGGCAGGGCACCGGCAAGGCTAACGATACGGTGCCGGTGGACGAATTCGGCGCTTGGCGAGAAACGTGGTTCACGTTCTTTGCATTCCGGAAAATCTGCAAGAATAGCGAAGGGGGCAAAGCATGTTAAATGTCAGCGGCTCAGTTGAAACGCGCAAGCAATGGCGCGCGATAGCCGCGGTGCAAGCGGAAAACTGCCGCGGTGTCGATCGGGTCATGAAAACAGCTCTGATGACGGAATTCCGGCCAGATGCGTCGCAGCTTCTTGGTACGCTCTTGCGCGAGGGTGTTGCCATCGTGCCGAATTATTGGACAGCCGATGAGTGCGCCGCGGGACGCGCAGAAATAGACCGCTTGATCGCGGATTACCCCAATGCGGTGCGCCGTTTCTCCGGCGGGGCGGACAAGCGCATGTTCGGGGTTGAAATGGTCAGCGAGGTGCTGGCGCGGTTCCACAATGATCCTTTCCTGATCGGCGTGGGCGAAGCGCATGGTGGTCTTGAGCTTTATAATTTCGCTACGCTCGGCGCGCGCATCGACGCAATTGGCGATAACAACGGCTCGGGAGACGGCTGGCATCGTGACGGATTTGGCTTTCAATACAAATCAATCATCTATCTTTCTGACGTTGACGATGACAACGGACCTTACGAGTATATTCCGGGCAGTCACAAGCATTGGCGGGCCGTTATGCATACGGCTCTTGGCGGCTTGCCGCCTGCGCCGCAGAGCCGGTTCGAGGCCGCCGAGGTCGATCGACTGGCGCGCCGTCTGCTCACGCCAGCCCGGCGCCACCCGGCGCGACAGGGCACGCTGATCTTAACTAACACAGCGGGCATCCATCGCGGGGCGCCGCTCAGAGCTGGCACGCGCTATGCGCTGACCAATTACTTTTATCACCCCTACCAAGTGGGAGATACGTTGATCGAGAAGTTTCAGCCGCTCATACCTGGCGTCAAGGAGCGGGTCATGAGCTTCCTTGAAGGACCGTGGCATGCGGTGAAACATGGGTAGGCGATTTCAGGCTTTGGCGCGGCTTCTGGAAAATGGCGTACGGGTACCAGGCACGCGGCGGCGCATAAAAATTCTGCTGGAGTCGATGCCGGGCGAGGTCGGCCCAAGTTCAACGCCGCGCGCTGGCGAGACGGAGGACGCTGCGATCGACAGTGTCAACCGTGTCGACGACAAGACGCAGCGATTGGCGGAGCTGGCTCATGGCATTCTGCGGCGCCATATCGATTCTGTAATTGCACGCTGTCCGCAACTGGGTCCATTTCGGCATGCGGCAATAGATCTCAGTTTTGCTGATGCGACGGCGTTCCTGGCCTTCGTCAATGACGTGAGTGTGCTCTATTGGCCGGAAGCGCAGCAGGTGCATGTGCGCCGGCAACTCGTGCGGCTCAGCCGGAAGATAAGTGACCCGCAGTTCCTGGCCCACATCAGCCGCCAGATCGCGATAGCCGACCTGGCAGACGGTGTTGTGGAGCGTGCCGGTGTGCTAGTAGGGGATTGGCAGCACGGCGCTCGACTCACTGAAGACTTGGTTGCGTTCGATCGGCACTACGGCGCGTTGCCATCGTTCCTGACCGAGGCGCGCGACTTACTTGATCTGAATGGCGATATCAGGGGCCGCTCGCTGCAGTGGTTCTTTGCCAACAACATCGCATTTCTGTGCGGCAAGCGAGTGTTGCACGTTGCGCCCGAGGAAACCCTTGAGATCTGGATGCGGCGGCAAAGCCAAACATTCGGCATGAACTACGAAACACTTGATGGTTTCAGCACTAGCGCCGATCATGCCTGCGATCTGACGGAGTTGCCGTTTGCCGATGCATCATATGACCTCGTGATCTGCCACCGGGTGATGGAGCATATTGTTGACGATAGGGCGGCATATCGCGAGATCAGCCGCATTCTATGCGATGATGGCGTTCTCAGTCTATCGGTACCGCAGAGCCCGCATCTGGCAACAACCAAAGAATGGCTGGTGCAAGACACATCTCATCATGACCACGTGCGCCAGTATGGTCGCGACCTTGATCAGAGGCTGGAGGCAGCGGGATTCGAGGTAAAGGTCGATTCGTCGTTGCTTAACCGCTCGTTGGAGGAGCACGCGTCTAGTGGCACATATCCGCTACGTCACTTTGTGTGCCGCCTGAGGCGCAAAGATCGTATCGCTCAAACGGGAACCCAAAATTGAACGACGTTGAAATTATCCACCGTCATCTGGCGAGCGTCACAGACATGATCGGTCGGGAGGCTGCGGCCTCCGCGCAGAGCGTGGCTGGTCGCACTTCCCGGTTTTGGACGGAGTTATTCGACGAGCGGCCGAACTTTCCAGACATCAATTCTTTCCTGGGATTCCGCCGCGACAATTTCGGCTATGGCATGGCGGATGAGCGTCAGGGCGGGCTGGATCGGGAGCGCGATTATTTCAACCGCGCGCACGAGATCTTCCGCTGGTCCGTTTCGAAGGAGGCCGTTTCACAGGTGCCCGAGCCGTCACTTGGTGCGCCTTACGCTTTTGAAGCGGACGGGCTATATCGAAGCAGTGCCTTCTGGGTCAATGCGACGACCGCGCACCGCGTAAAGGATTTCATCGACCGCTTTGGGCCCCAGGGCCGTCCGCTCAATATTCTTGAAATTGGTGCTGGTTGGGGGGCTGCTGCATATCAGTTGCATCACCTCATCGAGGTCGGCAGCTACACGATTGTCGACCTGCCGCAAAACCTTCTGTTGTCGACAACGTACCTTGCGAGCACACTCGATCGTAAGCTTACACTTGTCGGATGCGAGGGCGCACCAATAATCGCGCCTCCGGACAAAGGGCTGGTGGGGCTGTTGCCAGGGGCTATCCCACGCCTGGCGTACGGGTTCGATCTGGTTCTCAACAGTTTTAGTTTCCAGGAGATGGATGCGGAAACCGTTGAGACCTATCTAGCTTGGTGCCAGTCCGCGTTGACTGATGACGGCCTGCTGATTTCTATAAACTCACATGGAAAATCTGGCATCAAGCGTCCATCTGAATACCGCTATAGCCGGTTCAAGCTTCATCACATGGGAATGTTCCGACGATTTCCGTCCGGATTCTTGAATACCATCCCATATGAGGTAGTCATGTCGCGGCGTAGTAGCACCATAGGGCCGGAGTCCGAACAAGTTATCGATGCCTTCGGTTTCCTTATCCAGTTGGGGATGGATGAGGAACTGAAAGTCCCTATTGCCGAATTCATCGGAGGGCAGTTCTCGGCTCAGGAGATTGCACGCTGGGGGGAGTTGAGCGGCTTCTTCAGTTCGGACACATCCCGGCGTGCGAGCGTGCTATCTGGCAATGCGCTGCTGCACATGCCTGAGATCAGAGAATACTTGATGGCACAGCACCTATTGGACATCGGTAATTCAGCCGCGGCTGTTATCGCACTGCGATCAGCACTGGCAACTGGGCTCAGCGGGTTTGCAGCTGTGAGAGCGGAAGTATTGCTAGCCTGCCTGGAAGGTCGGCGCGAGCTTCGGCGAGATGAGGGATTGATTGACGCTACTACAGCCTATCCGGATGTGATGGGGATGCTTGAGGCGGGAGATTTTACTCCCATGCTGCATCAGTTCCGAAGGATAGTGAACGCGTGAGCGAAGATCGCACCATCCCGTCATCGCCCCCCAGGATTGTTCTCGTCAACCCAATATCAGGCCGTGGGCATCTGGATGCTTATGCTCGGCTCTATTCGAGGGCGCTCGTGGAGTTGGGGGCTACGGTCACGCTAGTGGCGGCCACGGATGGGGGGACGCGAAACTATCTGGCGCGCAATTGTCCGCAACATGCGGCTAATTTTTCATTCGTGCCGTCCGAAACTGCGGAAGCCTTGCCCCACGCGCGGCGTTTGCTGCCAGCACACAAGCGTGCGTTGATGGTGGTAAGGGAAGAGGGCGTTGCAGGGCTAGCGCGGCGCGCCGTTACGGTTCCAGTTCGCCTTACGATGAGGGTGCTCACCAAGCCGGTCGAAGCAATACTTCGACGGTGTCGTAATCGAGTGGGATCGGCAGCGAGCCGGCTGTTGGGTGTTGATGCTAATCGGCTGAGTTTTGTGTCGGTCGTCGGCAGTGTCCGTGGAGCCTGCTTATCTGAGGGGGGGCGATTTCCTGACCTCGTAGTGGTGCTTTATCTCGACCTGATGAGCGAGCGTCCACGTGAGGTGAAGGCGCTGGAGGGCGCGGGCTTCGGGCCTTGGGTTGGCATCCTGTTCCACCCGCGGTTGATGGCAGATCGCACAGCAAAGTTGGAAAAGTATTTTCAGTCACAGCGGGCGCGCGGAGCGATCTTCCTGGTACCCGATGCGATGCCCGTCTACGCCAGCGCGGCGCCGACCTTGTCGTTCGCGCTTGCCCCAGACGTGGCGGATCTAGAGCTGGCCGCGAATAAGCCTCGGCTGGCAATCGAAATCCGTCGTCGTGCAGCAGGACGCTCAGTCGTGTTTATCATCGGCTCTATAGCACCGCACAAGGGCATCATGACCGCACTTGACGTGATTGCCAGGGTCGATCCCAAACGCTACTTCTTCGCAATAATTGGCGAGGTTCATTGGGAAAGCTTCGGCGCCGACGAAGCGGCACTTAGGGAATTCTACAACTGCGCTCCTGAGAACGTATTTATTCATGAAGGCTACGTCGAGGACGAGCGCGACTACAATAGTACATTGTCTGAGTGTGACATTCTGTACTCGGTATACAGGGGGTTCAACAGCTCGTCTAATGCCCTTACTAAGTCGGCCGGTTTGCACATACCGATCCTAGTTTCGGCCGGCACGCTTATGGGAGAGCGGGTAATTGCATGTGACATTGGGGCAATCGCACCGGAAGGAGATCCTGCAGGTATTGAAAGCTCCTTGGATAAACTCGTAGGCCGGGCTAAGGACTCGTTCGGGTTCGACATCTACCTTCAACAGCATTCTCTGGAGAGGCTTAAGTTGGTTCTCTTGGATGCGCTAAATGAGTGGGTCGGTTCCGCACAGCACTCTAGCCTGATCGAAGAGTGTGCGGACCAATTGCCGCCAACGGTCTTGCGATAGAATGATCCACTTTTGTACATTGTTCGACCAACGCTATGCCACGCGCGGCATCGCCATGCTGGAAAGCTTGCACGAGACTATGAGCCGCCCCTTCAACGTAACGGTCCTGGCTATGGACCGCGTCGTGCCGGGCATGTTGGCCAAGATCGGGCGTCCCGAATGGAAAGTTGTCGAGGTAGCCAATCTTGGCGATAAGCAGTTCGCCGAGCTAGAAAAAACACGCCCCCATAGGGAGTTCTGTTGGACAGCTGCACCCGTGCTTGCTCACCGGATGACCGAGGCAGCGAGAGAAGGGGATCTTGTTGTCTACGTGGACGCGGACCTGTTCTTCTATGGTGACCCGGTTCAACTTACAGACGAACTCGGCGTCGACGGTAGTATACTCATACACGAGCATAGGTATTCGCCAGATCGGGTTCAGTACGAAGCGACTTCGGGCCGGTTCAACGTCGGTTTCGTAGCGTTCCGGGTCGGAGACGAGGCGCGCCGCTGTGCGTCTCGCTGGCGGCAACAGGTGTTCGAGAAGTGCGAACTTGATCCTGACAACGGCTACTGCGGCGATCAGGGGTACCTCAACGAGTGGCCCGCGCTCTATCCAGGTCTCAGGATCATAAGTAACATTGGTGGCGGTGCAGCACCATGGAACCTCACCGCCTATCGTGTGACAGGAGAACCGGAGCGACCTTCTGTCAACGGTGTGCCGGTGGTATTCTTCCATTACCATGCCTTCCGATCGCTGTATGTCGAGCATCTCGGTTTTGTGGCAGCGCGACCTGCTTATGGTTACAGGTTTTCAAGCTTAGCCAATCGGCTGCTGTTCAGTCTTTATGCTAGCCGGCTACGCACTCTAACCGCCGCAGCACATGCTGCCGGATACGATCTGCATGCCGACGAGAGAATCGGGGCAAGGCAGGCGGCAAGAGGTTGGCTAGCGAACGAGATCATTCTCGCCTATTGATCGCCGTTGACGCGAGGGGCCGTGCATTCGGCTGAAAATCTAGTCTCGTGCTAGACATCGCTGGCTGGTTCATAAGAAACAGGGGATAGAATACTATGGATTGGCTAAGGGGCTACGTTAAGCAGATCGGCTACAAGATTGCGCGAGCATCCGAGTGGGGCCTCCCAAGAGACCGGCTCGACCTTTACGGCGATCGCGATGTGGAGTGGGCCTGGATCGGAGCGAAGATGCCGGCCAAGGCTGGCCGGGTGTTAGACCTGGGACCGGCAACCTCTTCCACGCCGCTAGTTGCGTCTTACAACGCAACCGAGGTGGTTGGCTTCGACCTGACGCCAGAGCCAGCTTCGTTTAGCGCGCGAAACCTGAAGTACATCCAGGGCGACATACTCCGGGATCCTATTCCGTTCCCCCCCTACGACACGATCATTAACTGTTCGACCACTGAGCATATAGGGTTGGCCGGGCGTTACAATAATCAGGAAGTTCCGGACGGCGACCTGCGCGCTATGGGGCTCTTGTTGAAGGCCATGCGTGGGCCAGAATCCACCATGCTATTTACGATCCCGGTCGGTCGCGACGGTGTTTATAGGCCTTTTCACCGCGTTTATGGCCGCGAGCGCTTACCGAAGGTGATCTCGGGCTTCCGAGTGGTTGAAGAGGTTTACTTTGCCAAGGTCGACGGGAAGAACGTCTGGCAGAAGGTGGAAAAGGAACGCGCGCTCGACGTGCAGGGCTCGCAAGCCTTCTACGGCCTCGGCTTGTTTGTACTGCAGCCGGCCTAAGCGACACGTGGGCATGGCACGAGTTCTATACGGCCACTGCATGGGAGTAATGTGAGGCAATGAAAGCCGCTATTAAGAAGGCCGCTGTCGCAGTGTTGTCACCACGCGTTATTGAGCTGTTGCGGCGCGTCCGCTTGCAGCCTAACCTCGCCGCAGCGGCAGTGGAAAGCCTTCAACCTCCCGACTGGGAGGCCGTAGCGGATAGCGATTCAGTTTGGCAGGTCCCAGCTGGCTGGGCTCATGGTTCAATTGCCGCTCGCCAAGTGGAAAAGTGGGACAGCTTTGCTGCGGACCTCACAGTTCCGCAGGCTTTCGGCCGCTCTCACGAGGCTGCTCCCGATGCTTCCTCTGACGTCAGCGCGCACAACACGATCATGACTTTCGCATACGTACTTGGCCGAGTGCTTGCCGAGCGCCTTGATGGCACAATGCCCACTGTAATGGATTGGGGTGGCGGTCTCGGCCACTATCACCGCTATGCCCGCGCACTATTTCCCCGTACCCCGTTTGCCTATACCATCAAAGATTTGGAGGAGCTCTGCGTCGCAGGGCGTGCTCGCAATCCGGACGCTACTTTTACTGCAGATGACGAAGAAGCTTTTGGCAAGCGCTATGACTTCGTATTCGCGAGTAGCGCACTCCATTACTCCAGAGACGTTTACGATGTCACAGCTAGACTTTGCGCCTCCGCATCACAGTACTTTATGGTGACGCGTACGCCATTCGTCGATAATGTCGATGACTTTATTGTAGTGCAGCGACCTGAACGTTACGGTTACTTCACCGAGTATGCAGGGTGGTTCCTGAACAGGTCTCGCTTTATAGGCCATGTTACTAAGCAGGGCTTTGAACTGGAGCGCGAGTTTCTCCTTGCTGAGCGACCACATGTTTTCAACGCGCCCGAACAATGTTTTTATCGTGGATTTCTCTTCAAGCGAACACTAAATGGTTCTTCTAGTTCCATGAGGATGAATAATTGAAAGAACATACTATCACTTATCACATCTGCCACATAATCCGCCTCTGCCTGAGCCACGAAGTATCGGGATAGCCGTCGCGCAACCCTCATGAGGTCGAATATTGGGCGCCCCCTCCTCGGCAGCAATGCAAAGCCCCGCCCTGGCGCGCAGTCGGAATGTGAGTGGTTGAGAAATTGCCGCTTCCAAGACATGGATGGCCTACATATGATGCATTTCTGTACTCTTTTCGATCAACGCTATGCCTGTCGCGCCCTAGTGATGCTGGAGAGCCTAGAGCGGCATTGTAAATCACACCGTTTCGACGTGACTATTCTAGCGATGGATCGCGAGGTTCATAGCATTGTCCAGAGCTTTAAGAGGCCTCACTGGAGGGTGCTTTCCGTCTCCGACTTGGGAGATTCCGAGCTATGCCGGCTTGAAAAGACGAGGCCTCGGCGAGAGTTTTGCTGGACCGCAGCTCCGGCGCTATGCAGCCATCTCGTTAGCTCGCTTCAACCTGAAGATTATGTTTTCTATGTTGATGCAGACATGGAGTTCTTTCTCGATCCTGGCGTGCTTCTTGCCGAGACCTCTCAGGCTGACTGCATTTTCATCCACGAACATAGATTTTCCCCAGACATGATCGAGCAGGAAAGTGTTTCCGGACGATTCAATGTTGGATTGGTTGGGTTTCGAGTACGCGATGAAGCGATCAACTGCGTTAAGCGGTGGCGTGAGCAAGTCATCGAGAGTTGCGAAATGGATCCGACCAACGGATCTTGTGGGGATCAAATATACCTAAACGAATGGCCAAAAACGTACCGTGGAGTTAGAGTTCTAGAGAATATCGGTGCCGGAGTTGGGCCTTGGAATGTCAACGCCTACCAGGTCTCTGACTTCGCTTCTAGCTTTGCGGTGGACGGCGTCCCTGTTGTCTTTTTTCACTTCCATGCCTTCCGAGTTGTGGCGGCTTTTCCAATTGGACCCACAATGATAAGACCAGCTTATGGATACAGGTTCTCGCGCGCCGCGGTAAACAGTATTTTTAAGCCGTACGCGAAGAGAATATCAAATATGTCGAGTCGCTTACGGGATCTGGGTTTTATTGTAGAACCCGACGAGAGAGCTTCTGTGCGCCAGGCGGTTGGAGGGATTGCGCGAGGCGACATTGTCTTCGTTTGAACTTGACAGTGCCGTTCGAATAGCTTGGCGATGTGGTCTGGCCGTTTCGGGCAGACACCGATGTGACGCACCTAGCCGCCGCGCCGGTCCTCGGCAACTGCAACCTAGATGCTGCCTCGAAGTAGGCTCTGGTTGCGGCGGCTCGATCTGAACCGGCAGCGCGCTGAGAGCGCCAGTTCCACGGTAGTAGTTCGGAGCGGGCTTCGCCTCCCACGTATCGGAGGTGCTTGGGCCATGGTGTAATGCCAACCCATGAGCGATCATTTTGACATTACGCTTGAGCGTAGACTTGAAAGCAGCGCGGATAGCGTCGGCGATGTCGTCTGCCTCCGGTGAGCACCGCCTTGTCGCGACTGGTTCGTAAGCGTCCCCTCACGACTGCGGGCGTCGTGGATTGCGCGCGTGGGGCGGATCGTGTGGCTTGGTGTCCTTACGCACGTGGGTAAGGACGGTAAGGCACATGGCGGCCGAGATCATCTCGACGGTAGAGCGGCGGCGGAGCTGGCCGCCTGAGGTCAAGCTGCGGATCATCGAGGAGGCGCTGGCGCCCGGCGCCTCGATCGCCGCGGTGGCAGACAGGAACGGCGTATGCCGGTCGCTGCTCTACACGTGGCTGCGGCTGGTGCGTGACGATAAGATGCCGGGTATCGCGATCACTCCGCGACCGACGTCCTCGTTCGTGCCGATCCGGATCGAGCCACCGGCAATCGCACCGGTGCCAGAGGCGAGGCCCGATGATCATCCGCCACCACGCTTGCCCTCGCGGGGCCGCAGGCCAGCTCTGGTCGAGATCTCCCTGATCAACGGCCGCGTCATCAAGGTCGACGAGTGCATTGATCCGGCCGCCTTGGCTCAGCTGGTCGCTGCGCTCGATGGAGGCGCACGGTGATCACGATCCCGGCCGGCGTGCGCATTTATCTGGCGTGCGGGCCAACCGTGCCGCGCGACAATCAAGGTGAGACACGTCGTCAATCAGGGTGAGACTGCGCCGGGGTGGACGGCCGTCGGGAGGGCT
>CANJPN010000043.1 GCA_947475855.1 Bradyrhizobiaceae bacterium | reverse complement strand
CATTTCGGGTTTCTCCCTCGGGGCGATTATTCTTGCTGGCCGTTTTCGGGCCTTCCGGCGGGACTCTAGCCGACGGTGCGCGCGGGGCAAGTAGGCCCGTCGATCACGTGCGGGAAAAGGGCAAGTCGCGGGAGCCTCGGACTGAGAGAATGAGGGGAGGACATCCAAGCGGCGCAGACCTTGCGCTACCTGTCGATGGCCAACAAATTGACGTTCATGTCCCGGCATTCAAGGATCGCCGATGACGGCGACGTCGCTGGGGTTGGGCGGCACTCTGAGGCGATCCTGGTGAAGATGAAGCTGAACGGCTTCCAGATGTTTGCAGCCGTTGGTGAGAGGTCCTTGGAGGAGCGACAGGACGAAGCCATCGCTGGGCTGCCTGAGGGAGGGATGCAGGTACTCCTCGATCTCCCGGGTGGCCAAAGTGACGGAGGTAATTGGTAAGATGGTTTAATCGCTGTCGGACTGGCTGTGGCGAATGCAGGCGCTGCGATCTCGGCCTTTACCGGGAGAAACATGGCTTGCTTGACCCACGTGACCTTGGCGGCGTCTTGGGCGGCGTGTTGGGTGGCGTTTTGATCCGACAGGTGTTGCCGACCATCCTTCTTGTTTCGACATAGACTGATGATGAAAAACGGGCCATTGCCAATCTCAGGGTGTCCGAAAGGCCTGTTCGAGTATCGGCTTTCGATTAACTGATGATTTTCCCTTTGCTTGACGTTTGCGGTCGATCTCTGCAATTGGTCCGTATGCTGGCGTTCGGCTCCGGTTGTGCGTTGCTTCTTCGATCTCCAACAGGAGACTCCAGAACTTGAATACCTCAGTTGGCTCAGGGGCGAGGTTCCACGGGACGCCCGCGGAGATGGCCGGGCTCGCGCTGATCATCGGCGTCGGGCTGACGACTGTTTTTCTTGCAGGACCGGGATTCGTTGCCAACGACGGTGCGCAATACCTCAGCACGATCGACCAAATTCTGACAGGTAACGGCATCCGGACTTCCACGATCTATTATGAGGTCCAGGCACAGTTCGGAATGCCGGCACTCCAAACGGTTTGGCCGCCGGGGTTACCTTTGCTTGCTGCCGGAGTTTCGCTCATCACGGGACTTTCAGGTTTGCATTCCGTCGCGCTGTTGAGCGCTGTTGCACATTGTGGCACTGCCCTTCTGATGTATTGGCTGTGTTCAAGATTGCTCGATGGTGATCGGTCCAACGGCGTCATCATCGCCGTTTCCTACGCGTTTTACGTTCCCGCGCTCGTGCTCACGATACAGGTGCTCAGCGAACCGCTCTTCACCGCCAGTCTGGTAGCGAGTGCCAGCCTGCTTCATGCGGGGCTGACGTGCCGTTCCGAACGAGAGCGGATCGCGCTGTTCGCCGGTGCTTCCTTGTGCGTCGGTCTAGCCTGCACGTTTCGTTATCTAGGTGTTGCGTTCGTGGGGGCGTTGGGTGCGGTCGGCTTCTTGCAGCTCCTCCGCGGCCGCTTGTCGCCGGCGTCGATCAGGGCAGGTATCGCCCTCGTGGTGCCGGCGGTGCTGGTGGTGGCGCTCATGCTGGTCCGGAACTACGTGATGACCGGGCGTTTGACAGGTGGTCCAGAAGGTCCGCGTGCGCTCGAGTTTGGCGAGATTTCACAACAGTTGAGATGGGCGATCCAGGTCCTGTTGGGCGATACGAGGTTCTGGTACGGAAAGTTGCTGGTGCTGTTTCTGATCGTCGGCGCGGGGGGCTGGGCCGCCAAGCGGCTGTCGGCTCAGGATTGGTCGGCGTACGTTCGTCGCGACGAGCGGTTCGGTGTCGCGATTTTTGCTTTCGTCGGTTCTGCTGCGACGGTGGCACTTCTCCTGATGATGTCGCTGCGTAAGACCGGATTGATGGTCGAGGCGCGTTATCTCGTGCCGTGCGTACCGCTCTTGCTGATATGCATTGCTGCGTTGTGGCCGTGTGAGAAATCGAGTGCGGCGTCGGTTGGGGTGAACAAGTTGTGGTACGGCGCGGCGGTAGCCAGCGTGGCGCTCGTGAGTGTCGGCTATTTTGCCTCTATGGCTAATTTCGTCCGGGATGGTGCGTATCCGGCCCGTCTCGAAGCAATACTGTCCCAAAAAGTCGGGAATACTTCGGCACGGGATTTGCTGCGGGCGGCGGCGTCCATCCACAGCCCGGTGATGTCCAATCAATCCCAGGCACTTCATGTCGTCTTGAGACGGCCGACGCTCGGAATCGCCGAGCGCCGTATTACGCCGCGGGTTTGGTCGACGGATGATGTCAGGCTGCAAGCGAAGAATTTCGGAGTTGAGTACGTAGTGGTGTTTCCGACCTTGCCACTGGGAAATCCGGAAGCCGACGAGGACTACGTTCTGCGAGCCGCGAAGTCGGGGGCGATGGGATTCGAAACCGTGCATCGCAGCGCGGATCTGCATATCCTCAAGTCAGTTCAGGTACGATGAGATGTTGACGACCGAGCCAAGCGACAAGACCTGCGGGTCGAATACCGAAGAGCATGGACCCCGCGTTGCGGCTGCTTCCGCCAAGCGGTCTGAGCCGGCGCTTGCTATCGTGATGCCATGCTACAACGAAGCGGACGTGCTAGAGAGGTCGGTCGACTTGATCGGCAACTATCTCGAGAGCCTCAGGCAGCGCCGTGTGGTGAGCCAGGAGAGCTATCTCTATCTCGTGGATGACGGGAGCCGGGACGACACCTGGCCGATTATCGAGCGGCTCTCGGCCATTTCGACGCGCATCCGTGGGATCAAGCTGTCACGTAATTTTGGGCAGCAGGCTGCGATGCTCGCTGGCATGCTCGAAGTCGACGCAGACGTCATCGTCACCATCGATGCGGATTTGCAAGACGACGAAACCTGTATCGAACGCATGGTCGAGTCATACCGGAACGGTTGCGATGTGGTCTACGGTGTTCGCAACGACCGTAGCAGCGACAGCCTGTCAAAGCGGGTGCCGGCCGAGAGCTATTATCGTGTTCTCAATTTCCTCGGCGTTCCCGTCGTATTCAATCACTCCGAGTACAGGCTGCTGTCGCGGCGTGCGATAACGCTGCTGCGGGAGTTCGGGGAGACGAACCTGTTTTTGCGCGGCATGGTGCCGATGGTGGGATTGAAGTACGGGATCGTCGAGTTCGCGCGGCGCAAACGTACGGCCGGCATTTCCAAGTATCCGGTGGTCAAGCTGGTGGGATTGGCTTGGCAGGGCATCACGTCGTTCTCGGTCGCTCCGCTGCGCATCGCCATGCTCTGCGGCGTATTGTTGGCGTTGCTGTCCTCAGGGTTCGGGGTGTGGGCGCTGATGACCCGTTACTTCGGCAGCGGCTTCGTGCCGGGTTGGGCATCGACCGTCATTCCGATGTACTTTCTCGGCGGAATTCAATTGCTGTTCCTGGGTGTGATCGGCGAATACATCGGGAAGATCTATATGGAGACCAAACGGCGGCCGCGGTATCTGATCGACCTGAAGACTTGGCAGTGAAGGCTACTCACATGCCGGATGTTTCGGACCGCGTGCCATCCGGTTCGTCAGTCGACGGGTCGGTGGAAGCGGGCATGTCGACCTGGGAACGGGTACTTCGGTTTGGCTTCGTCGGCGGATTGTCGACGCTTCTGCAATATGTGCTGTTCATCGCCGGAGTTCACCTCAGGTTGGCGCCGATAGTTGTGGTTTCCAACGGCGCATTGATCATTTCTGCGATCTTCAGTTTCATATTGACAAGGTCTTTTACGTTCCAGTCGAGCGAGGCGATAGGACCTGCCGCGCTGCGGTTCAGCGCCATGTTCGGCGCGGGATTGTTGATAAACTCGGTCGTCATGATGGGCCTGCTGGCAGTGGATCTGCACTACCTGTTGGCGCAGATTGCAGCGACCGGTGTCGTGATGATCTGGAACTACATCGTCGCATCACGCTGGGTGTTTGCGGCCTCCGCGCAACGTTAGGCCTTGCGTCGTTTCGGGGGTGCTGTCACGTGACGGCGATTGACGTACGATTGCGTCAGGCAAGCGATCCCAGAAGCGTCCGATAGAGATCCTGACATGATCGAAACTCCCGTGCTCATCGTCGGCGGCGGGCCTGTTGGGCTGGCGTTGGCGGCCGATCTGGGCTGGCGCGGCGTCGGCTGCATGCTCGCGGAGCAGGGCGATGGTCGCATCATCACGCCCAAAATGAACGAAGTGAACGTTCGCACGATGGAGTTCTGCCGGCGTTGGGGGATCGCCGATGCGGTGCATGCGTGTCCATTCCCCGGCGATTATCCACTCGATGTCGTATTCGTCACGACTCTTGCCGGGCACGAACTCGCGCGCATGCGGCGGCCGCCGCGGATGTTGCAGCGGGTGAGTGCGCAAGCGAATAGTCCGATGCAACTTCAGGCCTGCTCGCAGATGTGGTTCGATCCCATCCTGCAGCGCTTTGCTGGGGCCTTTCCTCACGTAACTCTAGGCTACGGGTGGCGGCTCGAGAGTTTCATCGACGAGGGGGACAGCGTCGTGGCGCAGGTGGCGAACCGCGACACGGGCGGGAACGAGACCGTTCGCTGCCGGTATCTCGTGGGTTGCGACGGCGCTGGCAGCATGGTGCGTCAGCGGCTCGGCATCGGATTGGAGGGAGCCGGTACGCTCGGTCATCCCGTGCACCTCTATTTTCGTGCACCAGGTCTGCTCGAACAATGCGGGCGCGTGCCCGGCACGTTCTTCCTGGCGATAGATCGGGAGGGATTGTGGGCGAACATTCGCGTCGTCGATCCGGCCAACGCCATGTGGCGGTTGATGGTGCTCGACAGCGATGGAACCTTGACCCACGACAAAGTAGATCGCGAGGGTTTGCTGCGGCGGGCAATGGGTCGGAAAGTCGAGGTCGAATGGCTCGGAACGAGCATCTGGACCCGCCGTCGCCTCGTTGCCGAGCGCTACGGTCTTGGCCGCGTCTTCCTCGCCGGTGATGCTGTGCATCAGTTGTCGCCGACAGGTGCGCTCGGCATGAATACGGGGATCGGTGACGCGATCGATCTCGGCTGGAAAATCGCTGCGTGCCTGCAAGGATGGGGCGGCTCGGTGCTGCTCGACAGCTACGATGCAGAACGGCGGCCGATCGGGCATCGCAACGTTGGGATGGCGACGGAGTTCTATCTCGCGCACGAGGCGTTTCAATCCGGGCTCGGTGCAATCGAGGATGATACGCCTGCGGGTACTGCCGCGCGGGCGCAGATCGGGGCACAGTTGGAGACGAGCATCGGGGCGATGTTCCGGACGGAAGGTCTGCAGCTCGGCTACGCCTACGAGGGTTCTCCGATTTGCGTTCCGGACGGCAGCGCCGCCGAGCCTGATCGCGCGGATCGGTATGTGCCGTCATCGCGGGCGGGGGGACGAGCGCCGCATGCGGCGCTGGAAGATGGTCGCTCGACGCTCGATCTGTTCGGGCGGTGCTTCACGCTGTTGTCGGTTGGCGGAGCGGATGTGGCTTCGATCGTGTCGGCCGCGAATTCTCGCCATCTGCCGCTCGACGTGCATACGCTCGGGGAAGCAGCGGTTATCGCGGCATACGGCAGGGGCCTGTTTCTCGTCAGGCCGGACGGGCACGTCGCCTGGCGCGGCCGGCAAGCACCGGACGATGCTATCGGCTTAATCGACACGGTGCGAGGAGCGTGAGCCGAGGCTTGCGTTTCGTCAGCTCGAAGGAGCGTCGAGCTTGCGCGTGAGGTTTTCGAATTCGCGGCGCAGCTCTTCGTTCTTGAAGATCTGCTCGAAGGTCGGGGCCTCGAGTTTCTGGATGGCTTCGAACGACGCCGAGCTGTCCCGCATCAGGTTGCGGAGCTGATAGCTGGCTTCGACGGTCTCGAAGGTGTTGTCGGCGATGCGCAGATCGTGAGCGGAACGCTTGCGGGCGGCGGCGAGCTGCTCGCGTTGCTGCATCAGGAAGCGGCGATAGCCCTTGGCCGCCTCCTCCGACAGCTTCTGGCTTTCGCGGTTGGCCTTGAGTGCGCGTTGTTGATCGGGACGGTTGTCGGCCCGAAGGAGGTCTTCCGTCTTGGTACGGGCGTTGCCCAGGTCCCTGGTGATCGCCTCGAGCTTGGGCATGTATTGCGTATCGATCTTCGCGATCGCGGTATCCTGGGCATGCACCAGCATCGCGAACAATGCGGCATGCATCGCAAAGTACTTGCGGGCGGCGCCGAGATTGTCGCCGGACTGGCTCATCAGCCTGCCGAGCTGGCCGTCGATTGCCTTTGCGGAATTGAACACCGCTATCAGTCGCACGAGATCGCCCGACAGGACGCTGTCGAGCAGCATGTCGACCTGCGCCTGGTTCATCTGAACGCCGGATTTGGCGAGCGCGTCGTTGACTTCCTTCTTGGCCTTCGCGATGTCGTCGCGATTGCCGGTGATGCGCTTGTTGGTGTCCTCCAATTCGCGCTGCAGGCTATCGACGGTGTCGTTGAGAATGCCGGGCAGCATGGCATCCTTTGGCGCGGTCATCTGGCGCTCGCGCAACTTGACTATGCGCTCCTCGAGCTCGCGGATATTCTTGCGGCGTTCCTCGATGCGTTTCTGGACATCGACGACGGGCACGTCGGTGACGACGCCCATGGCGCCGTCGAGGAGGTCGCGGACCTTTTTCTCGCGATCTTCGCGGGTTTCGGAGAAGAGCGGCGGTATCAAGAAGTCTTCCCGGGAGGGGAGCTTCTTTGCGTCGGCACGGTTCTTCGCGGTGTCTTGGAGGATTGCGTCGATCGCCTGCATCAGCTTGCGCGCCTGCTCGAAGCTGGGATCGCCCGCGCGAGGATCGGCGGCTTCGGGCGAGGGGGCCGTGGCGGACTTGGCGGCGTCAGCGGGTGCGGTTTGCGCCATATGGAGGCGGCCGGCGCGTTCGATCTGCGGCGTCGAGGCCATGGCGTCGCGCGGAGGGGCCGCGAGGCTGGAGCCTGCACCCAAGGCGAGTGCGAGCGTGGCAGTCGCCATGCTCAAGCCGGTCAGCGGACGTGTGGAGGCGCGCATGGATCTCTCCTCGAGGTACGCGGCGTATAGAGGCGGAAATTCGGGCGAATCCATGTTGGATGAGGATGCGTGGCCAAGAACTGATGATCAGATCTGACGTTATGAACCGGCATTGCTCCTGGCGTCGGCCTTCTGGACCAGCTCGATAAGTGATGGGCCGATCTGGCGGGCATCGTTTATCACGGTCATATGGGTGATCCGCGCCGACGTTCCAGGGATGCGGGAGCGCGTTGACAGGCCATCCATGGGCCAATCGCCGAGATCGAGGCCTAAACGGAGTTCCTTGGGTCCGACGAGCAGAACTCCGAACTCGCGTGGGTGCTGCAAGCTGATGAGATCACCGGCGGATGCGGTGGCGAGGCCAGGGAGTGCCAGGGCGAGTTCGCGCAGCAACATATAGGCCAAAGGGCGCAATCCCTTGCCGCGCGCGAGCAGGTCGGCAACGGAGACATTGGCGCTAGTCTGTGGCGGCGCCGGATGCGTGGCTACGGAACGCGGCCGCTGGGGTGTGGCAGCGGGGGGGGCTGTGGCGGCAACCTGTGCGGCAGGTGCAGGCCGAAGTGGTGGCGGCGGGCCCGGCTGGGGGACGGCGATGGACGGCGGCAGGGGGGCGGTCGGTAGCGGGCGGTCGGCGGTCTCGCCGTAAATCGAGCGGCCACCGTTGTGGTGGATGCGTTCCAGCCAGGATGCATGCGCGAAGGTGAGGCCGCGAGGTCGAAGCCAGTCGATGATCGCGTTGCGGTCGGTGAGGCCTGTCTGGTCGATCAGGGACATCCACGCAGCGAGTGGACGGCCGGTGCGAGGCTCGAGGTCCTCGATGAATTCACGCTCCAGCTCTGCGTGCTTGCGTGACATGGGGTAGGGCTCGGTCGGCTCAGGGTGCTGGGGTGGTCGGGATCGGTCTCGTCGTCAGTTAATGCTGCGAAACGGTGGCTCTGTCACTCGTCTTTCACTCCTCTTTGCGCCTGTGGTGTTTCAAAGCCATCGCCGCGAGACTTCTTTGTAGGCGCGGTAGGCATCGCCGAATTTCGCTTCGAGATGGCGTTCCTCCGGCATGATGGCCAGCCATGTGACTGCGGCGGCGAACATCGGGGTCAGGATGCCGATCCAGATGTTCTGGGAAGCATCGGCGAGCCCCAACAGGATGAGCGCGTAGCCCAGGTACATCGGATTGCGGAAGCGGCCGAAGGGGCCTGTTGTCACGAGTACGGTTGCTTCGGCGTGCGGGCGGAATTCGGCGCTGCTGCGGATCATGGTGACGAGCGCCCAAATCGCAAGTCCGAAGCCGCATACGACGAATCCCCGTCCGACAAATCGCGCCGCTGCGTCGTCGAGGCCTGGCCATGGCAGCAGCCATGTTCGCTGGAGGAACCATCCCGCGACGGCGGTGGATAGAAACAACACGGGCGGCCAGGGGAAATTCGACGGCGGGACAAGGCTGGGTTGCCCGGCGGCGTCGACGCTTGTCGCATCGTTGTTCGATTTCGGCTCGTGGTCCATCACCAGCACTCCTTGGAATGATCGAGGCGAGGATAGTGCAATGGAGGGAAGGGTCCAGGCTTTCAAAATGGTGGCGGCCGCATTGTCGAAACGGTGTCGCCGCTTTTGTGCCCGATGCATATGCTCAACGTCTGTTTCCCGCCGCAATTGGCAGTGGGAGGGGGACTGAGCTGGCCGCTGGAGCAGCGGCGTTCGGGACGGGAAAGTCATATGGTGTTGCGTGATTTTCGGGTGGGCTCGCTGGCTCTGGCTCTGTGGTGGGCTGGTGTAGCTCCGGCCAGTGCGTTGTGCGTGCGCAACGTCGAGGCGTGGGATACTCTGAGAATGCGGGCTGGGCCGAGCCCACAAGCACGAGAGGTCGGGGCGATCCCGCCGAATGTGTGCGGGGTCTCTGTGGCGGGATCCTGCAGGGGGGCGTGGTGCCCGGTTGTCTGGCGAGGCCGGCAAGGCTGGTCGAACGCCGCGTACCTGTCTCAAGGCGGTTTTTTCGACGGGTTCCGGGTTCCCTCGCTGGGATTGCTCGTGCCCTCTCCGCCAGTCGCGAGATATTTGCCCGAGCCGCCGCGGCCGGTTGCGGCCGTCCGTCGTGCCGGGCCAAAGCGCGTTGCGTCGGTTTCGCCACCGCGGCCCGTCGAGGTGGCGCGTGCACCGGTTCTCGATGTTGGCCTGCAGGTAGCGCCGCCCGCGCCGCGACAGGTGGAGCGAGTTCTGCAGCCGGCACCGCCGCCGGTTTCTGCGCCGCCCGCAATCGAGGCCTCACCCGCACCCTTGGCGCCGGCACCTGCGACGGCGCAGACCGCGGTCGTGGTGACGCCTGCGCCGTCAGTCGCGGCGCCGCCATCGACAGCGGCCGGCGGGGCGACTTCCGAGGTGTGTGTCCGAAATGTTGCGGCGGGAGATACGCTCAAGGTCCGCGCGGGACCGGGAGCCGATCAGGCGTTGCGCTACGGGTATCCGGCAGGTGCTTGCGGAATCAAGCTCACGGGGGCGTGCAAGGAGGGATGGTGCCCGGTCGACTATCGCGGGTATCGCGGCTGGGCCGAACAGAAGTTTCTGAAGTAGAGGTAAGGGTTATTTTCTTTCGTTTTTGCGCGAATAGTCGACGATGAACGCCCGGATCGAGGGCTCTATCGTGAGGAGGCGCTTGGCGTCCTCGTTGGCATCGTCGCCCGTAATGTATTCGGGAGCTTCGCCGATGGTTCGCTGAGCTTCCTCGATGAAGTCCTTGTCGTCTGCGAGCCGCTGCATCGCTAAGCGGAGAGCTGCCACGGCTTCCTTCGGTGAGTTCGGCGGCAGTGTAAAAGTACGGTACATGGTGCCGGCGAAGGAGAGAAGCGCCACATAGGCCTTCGCGATCTCCGTGTCGGGCATCGAGCCCCTCACGTCGCGGATCATGTCAGGGCACGATGTGATGCCCAGCGGCTTGATCTGGGCGGGAACGACGTAGTGGCCCGCTCGAAAAATCGGATCGAAGCAGACCGGCAGGACCTCGCCTTTCCTAACCATCGCCGGTTCGATCTTGGTCAGGTAGGCTGACGGACTGTCGGAATAGAAGTTCAGCTCGCCGCGCTGAAATGCGAGCGTCGCATGCGAGCTCGAATTGTAGCCGGTGACATATTTGTGAGGCACGCCGAGCATATCGAGGACCATGCGCATTGCGAGGTCTTTCGGGCTGTCCGCCGTCAGGCCGCCAGCGACCACACCCTCGGCTTTCGTCACGTCGCGCGCCTGCTTCATCCCGGGTTTCACGTCGGTGCGCATGAAGTGGATGCGGCCGTTCGGCATGTAGGCGATGAAATCAAAGGTGCGGAAGTCGACGGGGAATTTCTCCGGCGTGAAGGCGGCGTGCTGGGCGGTGGCCGTGAAGTAGCCGACCATCGTGCCGTCGCGAGGCGCTTTCTCGCCGAGGTACTTCGCGCCGATGATGCCGCCGGCGCCGCCCATGTTCTGGACGATGACGGCGGGCTGGCCCGGGACGTGCCGGCCGATATGGCGGGCGATGAGGCGTGCTTCGAAATCTGTGGGGCCACCGGCGTCGTAATTGACGAGGACTATGAGGCGTTTGCCTGCGAAAAACTCCGATTGAGCAAACGCCGGGCCGCACAGCATCGTTGCGACGAAGGCAAGGATGAACATTGCCCAGGCGCGCGCGTTCTTGGCCATGGATATCCTCCTGCGATCGGTCATTGGAGTTATTGTTTTGCGGGAAGTCTAGCTCGGAACGGAGCCCTGCGCACGTGTCCATATCGTAGTGGCGATATCGCGGTGGATAGGGAGCCTGCGGCAAAGACGAATGGCCATGCACAACCGGGTTCGGGTCGGCTAGATTGCGCTGTTGATGCTCGTCCAGCCAGTGATATGGGCGCGGCAAAAGTCGGAACGGTTATGGGAGGGCGTATGGCGAGCGATGATGAACCCCATCGCCGGGTTCGGTTCCTGTTGGGGATCGACCGGATAGGTCTCGTTGCATTGCGTGCGCCGGTGATCTCGGCTGTCGTCATCGTGGCGCTCACGGCGCTCGCCGTTTTGGGACTGCTGCGGCTCAAGGTCGACGACTCGCTGTCCGAATTGTTTCGCTCGAACACCAAGGAGTTTAAGCAATACGAGGAGGTCGATCGCCGGTTTCCGTCGAGCGAATACGACGTGCTGGCCGTTGTCGAAGGTCGGGACCTGCTGAAACGTCGCCAGATCGAAGCATTCCAGAAGACCACGATCGAGTTGCAACTTCTCGACGGTGTGGACGGGCTCGTGTCCATGCTGTCGGCGCGCGGGAAACCCGACGGCAAGGGGTATGCGCCGCCGATCGTGCCCGACGATGTTCCCGAGGAAGGTCCGGAATTCGATCGTACGATTGACGCGCTCAGGAAAAACGAGATCGTTGCGGGCAAGTTCCTTTCGGACGATGGAACGCTCGCGCTGATCGTTATTTCTCTCGATCGCAAGGCGGTGGAAGCGAATGGTGCGCGGGCGATCATCGGCGGTATCCGAAGTTCGGCCGAACAGACGCTCGCGGGAACGGGGCTCACGGTAAAGCTAACCGGCGCGCCGGTCATGCAACTCGAGATCCGCAATGCGGTCGAGCGTGATCGCCTCGTCTACAACGGGCTTGGCTTTCTCGTCGGGGCTGTCATGGCCTACGTGTTCTTCCGGCGGTTGTCGTTGACGTTGATTGCAGTGCTCGGGCCGACGATTGCCATCGTTTGGACGCTCGGTGTCATCGGCGGCCTGGATTTTCGCCTGAATTTGTTCATCAACGTGCTGACACCGCTCATTCTGGTGACGGGCTTTTCCGACAGTATGCATCTGGTGTTCGCCATCCGCCGCGATATCGTCGCGGGGGTCGATCGCATCCAAGCTGCACGAAACGCCGTCAGCGAGGTGGCGCCAGCGTGTCTGTTGACCGCAGTGAACCAGGCAATTTCGATCGTGTCGTTCGCTTTTGCTGATTCTGCGTTGATCCGGACGTTCGGTTTTGCAGCGCTGATCGCGGTGTTCACATCCTATATCGCCGTGGCTGTCGTCGTGCCGACGCTTGCTGCGCTGCTCGTCAGGTCCGAGCCGCTTGCCAAGGATCAGAAGGCAACGCCGGAGGAAACGGACGGGGGGATCGGCCTCCTGCATCGGTTGAGCGAGGGGGCAGTGACGATGTCCGCGCGAAATCCCTTCGTCGCGGTGGGCTTCGGTCTGATCGCGGTGCTTTCCTGTGGGTATGGCTATGTAAAGCTCGAGCCGCACTACCGTTTGGCAGATCAGGTTCCCGACAAGGAGCAGGCGCTTGCCGCAACCGACCGGCTCGACGCGAAACTGACGGGCGCCAATCCCGTCCACGTGATGATCAAGTGGACGGGCGGTCAGTCCTTGTTCGAACCCGCGCCGCTGGCGGTTATCGCTGAAGCGCACGCGGTGCTGGAGAAAGCCGCGGGGCTGGGCAACGTCTGGTCGGTCGACAGCCTCCGGCGCTGGTTGCGGGACAACGGTGACGGTAGGGTTGAAACTGTTCAGAAGTACGTGGGCCTTCTGCCCGAGCATTTGGTGCGGCGGTTCATCGCCAAGGAAGGCAACGCTGTGCTCGTTACAGGGCGGCTGCCTGACGTGGATGCGAGCCGGATCCTGCCGGTGGTCGAAAAGATCGACAAGGCGCTGGAGCCCGTGCGCAAGGCACATCCGGGCTTCGAGGTGGTCGTGACGGGCCTGCCGGCGATAGCCGCCCGGAACTCGGCCAAACTCATCGCGGAACTGAACTGGGGGCTTGTCGGTGACATGTTCCTGATCTTTATTTTCGTAGGCGTTGCCCTGCGATCGCTGCTCGCGGGCGTTTCGAGCATTCTGCCGTCGTTGTTTCCGATCTTCGCAACAGGCGCGTTGCTTTGGGTGACGGGGGAGGGATTGCAGTTCGCGTCCATTGTCGCGATCACGGTGGCGTTCTCGCTGGCGATCGATTCTACGATCCACTTTCTCAATCGCTACACGCTCGAGGAAATGCGGGGCCTATCGGGTGCTGCAGAAGCTGGCTCGAAGGCCGCGCTCGACCGCACGGCGCACACCATCGGTCCGGCTGTCGTGTTGACGACGATGGTGCTGACGCTGGGGCTCGGCGTCACCATGCTGTCGGATCTGCCGTCGTTGCGGTTGTTCGGACGGCTGGCGGGCATTTGCCTGTTCGCTTCGCTGATCGGACAGCTGGTGATTCTGCCCGGATCGGTGGCGCTCTACCGTAGATTCTTTCCGCTGCCTGGGGATGTCTCGCGCTAGTCTGAGCCTGTCGCGTGCTGTAAAGTGTTGCAGCTAAATCCAGCGTCCGTTGCTTTGCGACTTCTTTGTTGTTGGAGTGGTGCGGAGGGGCAATGTATTGGCGTGGCGGGCGTACCCATATCTTGCTTTGGATTGCGTGCCTCACGCTGGGGATGAGCGCGTTTGCAGCCTTGTGGCGGGCGGGATCGTCCGGTGCGGCCTTGTCTTTTGTGATCGCGGGGCTGGTTCTGGCGCCGCCCGTGCAGGAATTCATTGCTCGGTTGCGGCATAATCTGGCTCCTGCCAAGGCCGCCCTTTATTCGTCGATCACGCTGGTGCCGATCGGCTTGGGTTTCGTCATTGTGGACGGTGTTGCGACGCTCGATCGGGAGGCGCGACTGCTAGGATTTTCGTCGGCTGGTCAGTGGGCGCGCGCGAAGGATTTCAATCTGCCGACGCCGCAGGCTCTGGCCGCGCATGAAAAAGCCGAAAGGGCGAGGTCGGTCACCGAGGCCTGCCGCAATTTGAAGCCACAGCCGCTCGCATGCTTCGATGGCGCGCATCAGAAGGCGGCGCTGGCCTATATCGAGACGCGGTATGGAGGCGAAGAGCTGGAGGCTATGGTGCGCGGCGCATTGGCCAGTCAGCGCAAAGCCTATCTGGCCGTCGACAAAGGGTGTCTGGAGCTACTGGACCGGATCGACGAGGATGCGTTTCCTGCGGTCATGGAGAACCGGAGCATCGTGCAGGCGGTTGCGGGGGGCGCCTGGGCGCGGCGGTTCACGCCGGCTGAGCTCGATCAACTTGCGGCAAGGGCCAAGCCCGGTGCCTCGTATCTCAGTGGCGGGGCTGCCAAGCCGCTCGAAGAAAAGTTGGCTGTTCTGGCACCCGCGATCGAGAAGGAACTCGATAGCGTACTGCAGGCATGGGCGCGCAAGATCGTCCTCGACGAGCCGTCGTGGCGGTCGTTTCTGAAGGGGAGGACACCGCTACCAGCTTGTGCTCTTCCGGAGGGTGCGAGGCAGTGAGGTATTCTGCCTCTTGCGGAATCAGTGTTTTCTTCGGATGAAAGCAATAGCTGCTTCTAAGTGTTTTTGAGCTGGATAGAGGGAGTTTGGCTGATGTTGATGTTTGCCCGATTGGCGGCCGTGGCTGCGGTGGCCGCCGCCGGCGTTTCGCCCGCATTCGCCCAGGCTAGTTGTCCGGGGAATCCCAATGCGTTGGGTGTGACGCGTACGGTGGAAATCGATACCACGGGAGGGCCGGGGTTCGGGCTCGAACACTATAAGGCGCATGACTTTCTCCTCCCTCAGGAAGTCGTGCTGACGTTCGATGACGGTCCATGGCCGACGACGCCGCAGGTTCTGTCGGCCCTTGCCGCGCATTGTTCCAAGGCGACGTTCTTCGCGATCGGCAAGAACGCCATCGCGTTTCCCGAGATCATGCGCCAAGTTGTTGCCGGCGGTCATACCATCGGTACGCACACGTGGTCGCATTTGATGTTGTCGAATAAGGGCGTCACGCCGGAGAAGGCCAAGGAAGAGATCGAGAAGGGGTTCAGCGCCGTCAAGATCGCGATGGGGACGGGCTCGCCGTCGAGCTTCTTCCGGTTCCCGGGTCTGAAGGGGCCAGACGCTCAGATGACCTATCTGGGCACGCGGAACATCGCGATGTTCTCGACAGACATCGATAGCTTCGACTTCAAGTTCCGCAGCGGCGATCAGGTGACGAAGAGCGTGCTCGAGAAGCTCGAAAAGAAGGGCAAGGGCATCGTTCTGCTGCACGATTTCCAGAAGCATACGGCTGCCGGGACGCTGGAACTTCTGAACCAGCTCAAGGCGAAGGGCTACAAGATCGTTCACATGCGTGCCAAGACCAACGTGACAACGCTCGCCGAGTTCGACGAAAAGGCGCGGGCCGAATTCAAGGCGCCGGCCGGCGATACACGCCCCACGTCGACTGTTGTCAAGACCGTGCCGCCGGGGAATTGAGGTCGGTTCTTTTCGGTTGTGAGAATTTTATGGGGGAGGCGCAAGCCTCCCCTTTTTTGTGACCACCGCTCGGAGTTGGTGCAGAGCCGCGCATCAAATTCGGGCAGCGCGGGCCTTTCGCATCATTGCTTGTCTTGCTACGTGAGATGAGGCCTCATCGACCGAGGGACGTGAAACCTCGGGTGAGCATCCATCACGGGGGTTCCAGCATGAGCACACAGGGCAAGGGCATTCAACGGCGCACGGCGCTTGGAATGATGGGCGGCGCCGGTGCGGTGCTGGCGGCGCCGGGTATCCTCTCGCAGTCGACGGCGCAGGGGCTCGATAAAGTCAGCTACAACACCAACTGGCGCGCACAAGCCGAGCACGGCGGCTTTTATTTCGCGGTCGCCAACGGCATCTATAAGGAGCATGGCATCGAGGCGGACATCCGGATGGGCGGTCCGCAGCTCAACATGTCTCAGCTTCTGCTGGGCGGTGCCGTCGACATGATCATGTCGAACTCGTTCGAGGCGATAAGTTATGCCCGCGAAAAGCTGCCGTTCCTTTGCATAGGGTCGATCTTCCAGAAGGATCCTCAGGTCATCATTTGTCATCCCGGTGTCGGGCTCGACAAAATGGAGAACCTCAAGGGCAAGACGATCCTCGTTGGCGGGACGGGGCGCACGAGTTATTGGCCGTTCCTCAAGGCGAAGTACGGCTATGCGGAAGAGCAGGCGCGGCCTTACACGTTCAACATTCAGCCCTTCGTTGCCGACAAGAACCTTTGCCAGCAGGGCTTCCTGTCGTCGGAGCCCTACGCAATCGAGAAGGAAGCGGGCATCAAGGCGGTGGTGCACTTGATCGCGGACCACGGCTTCGACAACTACAACACGACGTTCAACACATCGCGGAAGATGGTCGCCGAGAAGAAGGATGTCGTGCAGCGGTTCGTCGACGCTTCGATCAAGGGTTGGGCTGGCTATCTCAAGGGCGGGCCGGGCTGGGAGAAGGCAAACGAGCTTATCCGCAAGGCAAATCCGGATATGGGCGCGGACAAGCTCACACATGCCACGACGGTGATGAACGAGCGCGGGATCATTCAATCGGGCGATGCGCTTCAACTTGGCATCGGGGCGATGACCGACGAGCGTTGGAAGCGGTTCTATGACACGATGGCCGACGCGGGGGCGTTTCCGAAGGGTATCGACTACAAGCAGGCCTACTCTCTCGATTTCGTGAATAAGAAGGTCGCGCTCTGATTCCGCGATCGCTTCGTATTGGGGAGTGGCGCGGAGCGGAGGCAGCTCAGCGGGAAGCCTCGCCTTGGTGTCGACGCGCGCTTCCGGGTAACCTTCACCTATGATCAAGTCTCCGGATGTGGCGTCAGTGGCAGCACCTCACTCAATACCTCCTGCGGCGATGAGCGGGTCGATAGCCGGTCCCCTCGTCTCGCTGCGCAAGGTTTCCAAGCAATTCTCCAACGGTACGCTGGCCGTACGCGACGTCGATCTGGATCTTGTCGCGGGCGAATTCGTGTCGCTGTTGGGGCCTTCGGGGTGCGGGAAGTCGACGTTGCTGCGGATGATCGCGGGACTTGGTGAAGTCAGCGCGGGGACGATCGACTGGCCGGGGTTGCGGAAGGCTGACGGGGCGAACGGTGTCCGGCCAGCCAATGAGCTCGGCTTCGTGTTCCAGGAGCCGACGCTGATGCCATGGGCTACGGCACTCGACAATGTGACGATCCCGCTGAAACTCAAAGGAATCGCTCGCGGGATAGCCGCGGAGCAGGCAGCCGCGATGCTGGCCAACGTCGGTCTGAAAGGCTTCGAAGGGTCTTATCCGCGTGAGCTCTCGGGCGGTATGAGAATGCGGGTGTCGATAGCTCGAGCGCTCGTTACTTCGCCTCGTATTCTACTGATGGACGAGCCGTTTGCAGCGCTCGACGAGATCACACGGCACAAGCTCAACGATGATTTGCTGCGGCTGTGGCGCGAGCAACGTTTCACGACGATTTTCGTCACGCACTCGGTCTTCGAGTCCGTTTATCTCTCGCAGCGCATCGTGGTGATGGCGGCACGGCCTGGCCGCGTGATGGCTGATCTGGCCGTTGATGCGGCTTATCCGCGTGACGAGAATTTCCGGACGTCGCCGGAGTATGGACGGCTTTGCCGTGAAGCCTCGGGAACTCTGAAGAAGGCGATCGGGGCATGAGCGAAGGTGGTGCCGGCGCATCGTTGGCGAATGATGGAACGGACGCCGGGGCCATGCCGGTTTTCGCCAGGGAACGCCGTGTGCTCGGATTACCTGCGAACCAATGGCCGTCCATCATCGCACCGGTTGCGATCGGCGTGCTGGCGCTGGTGGTGTGGGAGGCGGTCGTTCATCTGCGCGCGATTCCCTCCTACGTGATGCCGGGGCCGTGGAAGATAATCGAGACTGTATTTACGGATTGGGCGCTGTTGTCGGGCGCCCTCTGGATTACTTTGAAGATCGCGCTGGCGGCGCTCGCGGGGGCCGTTCTCGTCGGTGTTTTTCTCTCGGTGCTTTTCACGCAGTCGAAGTGGCTGGAAATGTCGCTGTTTCCCTACGCCGTCATCCTGCAGGTGACGCCGATCGTGGCGATCGCGCCGCTGATCATCATATGGACCAACAACAACATTCCGCTGTCGTTGTTCATCTGCGCGTGGATCGTGGCGTTCTTTCCGATCCTGTCGAATACGATCCTGGGACTGAACTCCGTCGATCACAATCTGATCAACCTGTTCCAGCTCTATGGCGCCTCACGAGGGCAGACGCTTTGGTACCTTCGATTGCCGGCGGCTTTGCCGTATTTTCTCGGCGGCCTGAAAATATCGGGGGGGCTCGCGTTGATCGGCGCTGTCGTCGCGGAGTTCGTGGCGGGAACCGGTGGCACGGCTTCAGGCCTCGCCTACTCGATCCTCGAGGCTGGTTTCCAGCTCAAGATTCCACGGATGTTTGCAGCGCTACTGCTTATTTCACTCAGCGGCATCGTCATCTTTCTGATCACGTCGTGGATCTCTCATCTGCTGCTGCGCCGTTGGCACGAGAGCGCTGTCACGCGCGAGAATTGAGTGGCGGGCAGCCATCTATTGGTGGAAGCCCGACTTCAGCCACTGCAGTCGTATGACCTTCGGGCGAAGGTGTTGCCTCTTTAGGAGTTTCAATCGGCGCAGCGACGAAGTGTTCGACGATTGAAATTCACTTCAGATGTCGGGCTGCGTAGGCTTGCCAGAACCGCCGGCTGTTTACGCGTTCTGTGGCCGCGCGGGTAGGTTCTGTAGGTAGTGCCCCAACACGTGGTGTAAGCCCACAGGCATGATCCGGAGCGCCGCGGCTCGGATTGTCAGGCGGCCGGGATTGCCGGCGGCCTGACGGTGGCATCATCGCAGAAGCCGGCCATCGTTT
>CANJPN010000042.1 GCA_947475855.1 Bradyrhizobiaceae bacterium | reverse complement strand
GGCAGCTTCTTCTGCAGGGTTTGATTGATGTTGTGGGCAAACGACGCCATCAGGATCGTGTAGCCGTCGGGCGGGCTCTTCAAGGCGAATTCCGTGCCGATGATGGTTCCCGCGCCCGGCTTGATCTCGATGATGACCTGCTGACCGAGATCTTTGGTCATGCCCTCGCCGAGCGCCCGCGCCGTGATCTCGTTTCCGCCCCCCGCCGGGAATGGCACCACGAAACGAATCGGCTTGTCGGGGAAGGTCTGGGCCGTAGCGAACCCCGGCGCGGCCGCGCACCCGACCGCAATAATGACTGCTGCCAACGAACGCCGCATCGCCGCCTCCCATGTCGCGCCTTGCCGGCGCTTACCGAACCGAACGCCATCTAGAGGCCCACGACCACCCCGATCAAGCCCTGGCGGAAAATCAGCACCCGAAACGAAAACCCCGTGTCATCCTCGGGCAAGCCGCAGGCTTGTTCCCGAGGACCCATTTCTCAACATGATGTAAGTGAGAAATTTTGAGGAACCCGTGCAGCAATCAAACGAAGCCCGGCGTGACCTACGCGATGGGTCCTGGGCAGCTGCGCCGTCGGCAAAACTGCCTCCGGCTTGGCCCAGGATGACACCTGTGTTGGCGGCGTCGACCGAGTATGCCGCCCCTACCGCTTGCTCGCCAAGCTCTCGACCACGAGGCTCGTGTTCGTATAGACGCAGATCTCCGCTGCGATCCCCATCGCCTTGCGCGCGATCGCTTCGGCGTCGAGCGGCTGGTCGATCAGCGCACGGGCAGCCGCCAGCGCATACATGCCGCCCGAGCCGATGCCCATCACGTCGCTCTCCGGCTCCAGCACGTCACCCGTGCCGGTCAGCACCAGCGTCACCTCGGCGTCCGCGACCAGCATCATGGCTTCCAGGCGCCGCAGATAGCGGTCCGTTCGCCAGTCCTTCGCCAGCTCGACGCACGCCCGCGTCAATTGCCCCGGATACTGCTCGAGCTTGGCTTCGAGCCGCTGGAACAGCGTGAACGCATCCGCCGTCGCCCCCGCGAACCCGCCGATCACGTCGCCGCGCCCGATCGAGCGCACTTTTCGCGCGTTGGCCTTGATGATGGTCGGGCCGAGGCTAACCTGGCCGTCGCCCGCAATCACGACGCGGCCGCCCTTTCGGACGGTCAGGATGGTGGTGCCGTGCCAGCCGGAGGAGGGCTCTTTGCCCTGGGAATTCGAGGTCATGGTATCGCCAGCCTTACCGTGCAGCCTACGCATGCAGAAATCGTGAACGAAGTCTTGATATGGTCGTCCCGAGACCGGCACGCCAGCCCCTACCAACGGGGCGACCAAGCTGTTAAACGCTGGCCTCGAGCTATTCAACCCGGGAGCATGGCCCGTGAAGCGGCAAGCCACCATCGAGCGCAACACCAAGGAAACCCAGATCAAGGCCACGGTCGATCTGGACGGCTCCGGTGCCTACGACATAAAGACCGGCATCGGCTTCCTCGATCACATGCTGGAACAACTGGCCCGCCACTCGCTGATCGACATCACCCTTTCGGCAAAGGGCGATCTGCACATCGACCACCACCACACGACTGAGGACGCCGGCATCGTACTGGGGCAAGCCATCGCGAAGGCCATGGGCGAAAAGCTCGGCATCACGCGCTACGCCGACGTGCACTTGCCCATGGACGAAACCCTGACGCGCGTCGCGATCGACGTTTCCGGCCGGCCGTATCTGGTCTGGAAGGTCGAGTTCACGCGCCCGAAGCTCGGCGAGATGGACACCGAGTTGTTCCGCGAGTGGTTTCAGGCCTTCGCCCAGAATGCCGGTATCACACTTCACATCGAAACGTTGCACGGCGAGAACAATCACCACATCGCAGAGACGTGCTACAAGGGCCTCGCCCGGGCATTGCGCACGGCTTTGACGCTCGATCCGCGCCAGGCCGGCCGGGTTCCTTCGACCAAGGGCAGTTTGTAGGTCGGGTTGGCTCGGCCGTGCCGAGCGTAACCCGACGTCTTTCAGCCGTTTTGCCGTGAAACCGTCGGGTTGTGCTGCGCCCGCGCAGCTAACCCGACCTACAAAATGCAAGACCATGCAATTCTACACCGTCCATGAGCCTCCCGAGCCGCCGGTCGACCGCATCGACCGCGCAGGCAGCCTCGTCTTCGTCGGCGACCGTTTTACGCCGATTGCGGTCGTCTTTGGCCCGCTGTGGCTGCTGGGAAACCGGCTTTGGCACGCATTCGGGGCCTACCTGCTGGCGCTTGCAGGGGTCGCCCTCTTGGTTGTCGCGATGGGGCTGAGCTGGCGCTGGATCTCGCTGATGGTCAGCGCTTTCAACCTGTTCATCGGCTTCGAGGCGCCGAGCCTTCTTCGGTGGGCCATGGAGCGCCGCGGCTGGCGCACGCTCGGCACGGTCTCCGGTCGCACGCTTGACGAATGCGAGCGCCGCTTTCTCGATACCTACCTGAACGATCAGCGCCTCGCAGCGGGGAACGCTGCGATGTCATCGGCGTCGAATGCCCCCTCGGGTGCCGGCCTTCGCTTCTCCGATGCCGCATCGGGCGACGACAGGGGCGGTCGCTTCGGCAAAGGCAGCCGGAACTGGTTGCCGTGGCGCTCGAGGACGTCCTCGACATGAGCGAGCGCGTCGTCATCATCGACTACGGGTCCGGCAACCTGCATTCCGCCCAGAAGGCGTTCGAGCGCGCGGCCCGCGAAGGTGGCAGCAATGCCGAAATAGTCCTCAGCGGCAAGGCAGAGGATGTCGCCAGCGCCGACCGTGTCGTGCTGCCCGGCGTCGGCGCTTATGGTGACTGCCGCCGCGGTCTCGATGCCGTGCCTGGCATGATCGAAACATTGGTCGACACCGTGCGCCGCAAGGGCCGCCCGTTTCTCGGCATCTGCGTTGGCATGCAACTGATGGCGACGCGCGGCCTTGAGTTCGGCGAGACGATGGGGCTGGGCTGGATCCCCGGTGACGTAATTGCCATCGAACCGAGCGACCCCGCGCTCAAGATCCCGCACATGGGCTGGAACACGCTCGACGTGCAGTATTCGCATCCGCTGCTGGCCGGTATGACCACTGGCGGCGACGGCCTGCACGCCTATTTCGTGCATTCTTACCACCTCGCTGCAACCGATCTGTCTACCGTCGTCGCCCGCACCGACTACGGCGGCCCGGTCACTGCCATCGTTGCTCGCGACAACATGGCCGGCACCCAATTCCACCCAGAAAAAAGCCAGCGCTTGGGGCTCGGACTGATCGCGAACTTTTTGAACTGGCGGCCTTGAAACAGCGATTGCGCGGCGGCCGGTAGTCGGCGCGTGTCAGACCCAGCAGCGCCCAGACACGATGGAACCCAACCGCCTTAAGCGGGAGATGCTGACGGTCCAGGTCCGCGATCCCGGCTTATCTCGGCCATCCATGCATTGAGCGTTGCCGCCTCTGACTTGGACATCCGGATGCCGAGTTTTGTTCGACGCCACAGCACGTCGTCGGCCGTGCGTGCCCACTCCTCGCTCATGAGATAGCGCACTTCAGCTTCGGTCAGATCCGCCCCGAAACACTGCCCGAGGTCGGCCATCGATCTTGCGCTCTCCAGGATCGTCGAAGCTCGCGTGCCGTAAGCCCCGACGAGGCGTCTGAGATGCATCGGTGACAGGAACGGATAGCGAGCGGCGAGCTGCGCTTGGATTTCTTCATGCTTGCCGGCAGGAAAATCGCCGCCCGGCAACGCAGCCCTGGCCGTCCAACCTGCTTTGGTCTTGGCCGCCGTCGCCGAAGCTGCCGGCAGGAACGGCACTAGCTGCTCGATCGCGCGCTCGGCCAGTTTGCGATATGTCGTGATCTTGCCGCCGAAGACCGAGAGCAGAGGCGTGTGACCATCGACGGCGTCGATCTCGAAGGTGTAGTCCCGCGTTGCGGCCTTTGCTTCGCTCGCGCCGTCATCGTAAAGCGGGCGCAAGCCGGAAAAACTCCACACCACGTCCTTCGAGGTGATCTGTCTTGCGAAGTTCGCGCTGATGGCTTTGCAAAGATAAGCGATCTCGGGCTCGGTGGCGTGCACTTCGGCCGGGTCGCCGGAATAATCGCGGTCGGTGGTGCCGACAAGCGTGAAATCGTCAAGATAGGGAATGGCGAAGACGATCCGACCATCCGGGTTCTGCAGAATGTAGGCACGCTGGTGCTCGTAGAGCTTTGGTACGACGATGTGCGAGCCTTGCACGAGCCGGACTTTGGCTCTCGGCCTGGAAGTAACCGCTCGTGCAAGTACGGCCTCGACCCAAGGTCCCGCCGCGTTCACAAGCGTTCGCGCACGAACGATCTTTACCGACTTCGACTGCCGGTTTTCGATCGTCAAGTCCCAGCCAGACTCACTACGGACGGCCCGGACCGCGCGCATTCCAGTTTCGATAAGCGCGCCACGCGCCCGGGCATCCAATGCATTCAGCGCCACCAGTCTGGCATCGTCGACAGTACAGTCGGAATACTCGAACGCGGCAGTGAATGCGCCCGGTGCCAGGGGCCCGCCGGCTTCATCGGCGTTGAGAGCGATACGGGTGGTTCCCGGCAGCTTCCGGCGTCCGCCCAGGTGATCGTAGACAAACAGTCCGAGGCGCAAAATCCACGCCGGCCGTAATCCCTTGCGATGGGGCAGTACCAGCCGCAGCGGTCGAATGACGTGAGGTGCGTTCGACCAAAGCACCTCTCGCTCGATCAGCGCTTCTCGCACCAGGCGAAACTCGAAATATTCGAGATACCGCAAGCCGCCATGGATCAATTTGGTCGACCACGACGACGTGCCGCTCGCCAGATCGTTCATCTCGCACAAGTAGACCGAAAGCCCTCGCCCGGCGGCATCTCTGGCGATTCCGCATCCGTTGATGCCGCCGCCGATGATCGCGATATCGTAGACCGGCTCCGTCGTCATTCTCAGAGCACGCGGTTGCGGATGATCGTCACGAAAATCTCGGTCAAGATCACGACGGCGAAGATCGCGAGCAGAACGACAGCAACCTGGTCCCAATAGAGCAGGTTGAGAGCCGTATCGAGCGCCACACCGATGCCGCCGGCACCGACGAGGCCCAGCACGGCGGATTCCCTGATATTGATGTCCCAGCGGAATAGCGAGATCGACCAGAACGCCGGCTCGACCTGCGGCCAGTAGCCCTTGGAGATGATCGAAGCGCGCGGGGCTCCCGCCGCGACCAGTGCCTCGATGCTGCCGGCATTGGCTTCCTCCAGAGCTTCCGCCAGCAGCTTGCCCGTGAACCCGATCGAACGGAAAGCGATGGCCAGCGTACCGGCAAGCGGCCCTGGCCCGAATACGGCGACGAACAGCAGCGCCCAAACCAGCGAATTGACCGAACGCGATGTCACCAGGATGAACTTCGCGATGAGGTTTAGCCCGTAGTTTGGCGTCACATTGCGCGCGGCCATCAGCCCGACCGGAACCGCCATCAACAGCGCCAGAATCGTGCCCAGTGTCGCAATGTGCAGCGTCTCGATCAGGGCCGTGATCGTGGGGCCGAGGTACTTCCAATCCATCGGCCACATCCGGCCGAACAGATCCCCCACCTGGCTCGGCGCATCATAGAGGAACTCGGGTATCACGTTGACATAACGCAGGGAGACGATGACAGCCACCACCGTCGTCACATAGAAAGCATAGCGCGCCAGCCGCTGGCCCAGGGTGAAGCGGCGCCACTTCCGCTCGAGGCGCTCGGCAACCGTCATTGGAACACCTTGCGGGCCCAGCCTGTGACGATCTCCGCCACCATGATCATCGCCACGATCACGATCAGCATGGCGAGCACGAAGTCATAGTCGAAGCGCTGGTAGGCGGTGAACAGTGTCGCCCCGATACCGCCGCCGCCGACGATGCCTACCATCGTCGAGTTCCGCAGGTTGGAATCGAGCTGGTAGGCGGCGAAGCCGATGAACCGCGGCAACACCTGCGGCTGCACGCCCATGATCAGAATGTGTGTAAAGCCTGCACCCGTTGCCCGCACCGCCTCCACTTGCTTCAGGGATATCTCTTCGATTGCTTCCGCGAACAGCTTGGAGATGAAGCCGATCGAAGCAATGATCAGCGCCAGGATGCCGGCCAGTGCCCCGAAGCCGACCGCCTTCACGAACAAGATCGCAACGATGATCGGATGAAACGAGCGACACAGCGCGATAAAGCCGCGCGCAGGCCATGTTACCCAAGCCGGCATCAGATTGCGGGCCGCGAGCAACCCGACCGGCAGTGAGATCACGATCCCAACCACCGTCGACAGAACCGCGATTTGCAAGCTCTCGACGATACCGCTCATCAGCAGCTCCCACCGGGTGAAGTTCGGGGGGAACATGCGGGCAATGAATTTTCCGCCTTGGCCGAGCCCATCGGAGAAGCGCTGCCAGCTAAAGCCGAGCTGCGCACCCGCATAAACCACGTACAGCGCGAGGAGCAGCCAGCCGATGCGGGCCAGCCAGTTTGCCTCGAACGGGCGGGTGCGGGGGCCTTTGTCGGCGATCGTCATTCGAGCCAGCTCTGCCCACCGTAGATACGCCGCAGGATATCATCGCTTAGACCCTCGGGTGGTCCCGCATAGACGACCTCTCCACCCGCCATCCCGACGATACGCTGGGCAAACCGCTTGGCGAGTTCGACGTTGTGGATGTTGACGATTACGGGAATGTTGCGCTCTCCCCCGAGGCGGCTGAGCAGCTCCATGATCTCAACCGAAGTCTTGGGGTCGAGCGAAGACGTAGGCTCGTCGGCCAGGATGATCTCCGGGGCCTGCATGATCGCACGTGCGATGCCGACTCGTTGGCGCTGTCCGCCGGACAACGCATCCGCGCGCCGTGTGGCGAAGTCCCCGAGGCCGACCGCGTCGAGCAGATGGAACGCGTGTGCGACATCCGCTTCAGGGAACAGCCGCAGCCAAGCCCGCCATGGTGGCACGTATCCCAGCCTCCCGCAGAGCAGGTTCTCCATCACCGTGAGGCGTTCAACGAGGTTGTACTCCTGAAACACCATACCGATGCGGCGCCGTGCTGCGCGCAATTCGCGGCTGGATCGCAAGGCAGCCAGATCCGTTCCGCGAAACAGAATCTGCCCCGATGTCGGCTCCACCAACCGGTTGATGCAGCGGATGAGAGTGCTCTTGCCGGTACCCGAGGGGCCGATCACGGCGGTCACACCATGACCGGGTACCTCCAGGTCGATGCTCTTCAGCACCGGTACGCCCGGCTGGTACTCCTTGCACAGCTTTCGGATGACAAGTGCGCCGTCATCAGCCGAGGCACTTTTGGCTGGCGGAGGCTGGCCGACAAGCACAGGCATTTCTACTTCTTCTCTTGCGCGCGTTTGGCCTCAGCTTCGGCCTTTTTCTTGGCCTCGGCCTCCGCCTCGCGCTTTGCTTCACGCTCGTATGCGACGCGATTGTAGGGCGTTCCCGAACCTTCCGCGACGCGGCGCACGACTTCCCAATTCTTCTGGTAGGTGATCGGCACGAAGCGGTTGTTGCCGTTGAATTCCTTCGTCATCTCGGCGGTGAACTTGAAGTCGTAGAAGCACGTCTTGATCTTCTCCGCGAGTTCCGGCTTCAGATCGTGCGCGTAAGCGAACGAGGAGGTCGGGAATACCTCGCTCTTGTAGATGATACGGAAGTCGTCGGCCTTCACGGTGCCGCGCGTAACCATGCGGCCGTAGACATCGGAGGCTACCGGACCGCCGTCGTAGTCGCCGGCGCGTACGCCAAGCACGGTCTTGTCATGGCCGCCGGAGAACAACGCCTTGTAGTCGCCGTCGGGCTTGAGGCCCTCTTGGGGGAACAGTACCTGCGGTGCCAGGTGACCCGAATTGGACGAAGGCGAGGTGTGCGCGATCCTCTTGCCCTTCAGGTCCGCGAGCGCCTTGTATGGGCTGTCGCTTTTGACGATGAAGAATAGCTGATAGCCCTGAACCTCGTCGCCGGTTCCTTTCGTAGCAAATGGAATGGCGCCGGCCATGTTGACGGCAAAGCCCGTCGGTCCAGTCGAGAAACCTGCAACATGCAGCCGGCCCGACCGCATCGCCTCGATCTCTGCCGAGTTGGACTGCACCGGGAAGTAGACCACGCGCTTGCTCACACACTTGCCCAGGTAGTCCGTGAACGGCTTGAATACGTTCTCGTAGACGGCAGGGTCTTCCACGGGTGTGTAGGCGAACACAAGGGTTGACGGGTCGCGCTGTTTGGAAACGTCCTTGGGCACGTCGGCGAGGAGGTCGTTGTTCTCGTCGCAATAGCGGTCGTCGAGCTGACCACGGTTCTTGCAGGCATCCTGGGCCGACGCGGTTATTGGAAAGCCAAGTCCTGCAATAAGCAGTCCCGCTACCGCCGCGGCCGATCCGATCCTCATTGTCATCTCCCTCATACCGTATCCTGTTGTGCCTAGTTTTAGAGGCCATGCCTCCGCGCGGCCAGTAAGTAATTAGTCAGTTCAACGAAGCCTGCGCCGGAGCGCGATGGCGTGACGAAGGCTGGTGGATGGTAGATGCGGCTCAGATGCTCGGTCACGTTGGCCACGCCAACCGAGATGGGAAACGCGGCGAACATCGGTTCGTCGTTGGGTGAATCCCCTACGAAAACGACCCGACTTCCAGCCGTCGCTTTTGAAATGCCCAGCTCCACCTCGAGAAACCTGCGCGCCATGCCGAGCTTGTCATAGCGGCCGAACCACCCATTGACATGGATGGAGCTGACTTTGGCGGTTGCCCCTTCGGCTTCGAAAATCGCGACGATACGGTCGATATCGGAGCGTCCCAGCGGAGGCACGTCCTCGCAGAAATCGATCGCTAAATCGGCGACCCGGAATGGTTGGTCGGCCGACAGCGCAGCACCCGGCACCTCGGCCAGAATGCGTGCAGCGATGCGATCGAGCCGCGCACGGTTGTCTCTTTGCTGGTCCATCTCGACGGCATAGGCGCGGACCATTCGGCGCGTGGCATGATCATAGCGGAAGTAGAACGCGCCGTTCTCCCCCACGACCCCGTCGACCGGCCAGAATCTCGCGATCAAATCGCACCACCCGGCCGGTCGCCCCGTCACCGGAACAACGCGAAGGCCAGCCGCCTTTAGTCGCGCCAGCGCGCCGTACGCCTCCGCTTCGAGGCGGCCTTCGGTGGTTAGGGTGTCATCGATGTCGAGTAGCACGACCTCGATTTGAAGGCAGTCCCGATGCGGCAACTCGTGAAGTGATCTCATGGTGCGGGTGACCAAGGACTGTGGCGCGTGATCCGTTCCTGACAAAGCGGTTCAGGCACTGCGGTAATCCGCAGGTGCGGCCAACCTCGTCTCCTAGTCAAGGCCGTCTTCGATGCGGGCGTCTTCGATGCCCTTGGTGCGTCTGGCAAGGTGAGCGACCGAAGCTCATCACGCCGACGCGGGCGACAAAAGACGTCTATTTTCCAAACGCGATCTTGTTGCCCGCTGAGGTCGTCACCTCGATCCGCTCGGTCACCATCGCACCGGTGCCCCACGCAGTCGGTATGGAGACGGAATAAGGGATGTGCGCACTGGTCCCCGGTATGCGCCGCATCACGACCTCTACATTGCTGTTCGAGGCGTAGGTCTTTGTGGCATCGTTGTCGCGATGTCCGGCCACCGGAACATACATCGCGCGGCACACATCGGCGGTCTCGACTGGGCCGATGCCTTTGACTTCCGGCAGCTTCACCTTTTGCTTGAATGACAGGACGATCTCGTAGCGCTGCTTTCCATCGAAAATTTCCACACGACGCTCGCACGGCGGCCGGCCGTCGGCACGCGTCAGCATCAAGAGAGCCGATACTGGATCGAACGCACCCGCCTTGTGCGCAGGCTGTAGTGGCACGTCATCCTTGTGCCATTGCGGTGGTGGCGTCACGGATATGTCCGTTGCGACGCGATCTTTGAACCCGAGCTTGATCGTGCCGCCTTTGCGGTTGTTTTTCCAGTCGAACGTATAGTTGACCGGTTGTGGGGTGCCGCCAACCACGATGCCTGAAACGGTCGACGACCCGGACCAGGTGATCGCTCCGAACAGCACGGATACCTTTCCATTGCCGGATACGTTGTAGGACTTCTCCGCCTTGGTCGAGGTGATGTCGAGGTTTCCGACATCGATACCGTTGTAGCGCAGCTTGTAATGAGCGTGCACCGCCGCCGGCCAGGGATCCGGCGCTGCCTGTGCGCTGACGTAACCCGGCTGTAGCGCGATGCTGGTCGCCAGAGCGGACAGCGCAAGGCGTGCTGCGGTGTACACGCGAGCCGCAACGCGCGCTTCGCCACGACGGTGGTCAATCTCTTCACTCATCGTCCCGTCGCTACCCACCCATTTCGGCGTCACTACGGCAAAACTAGCGATTATCGATCCCTGCCCAAACATCATGCACCGAGATTGCGACAGCGCCTCGACGCATCGCGGCCAGCCCCGCCGAAGACTTGCCCGCTAGACCGTTTGGGTCTGCCCTGGGGTGCGCAAAGACCAATGGCAATTCAAACGCGCTCAACATAGCATCGCTCAGGCTTGCGGAAAGGTCAAAGAAGGCATCAGTTATCCTCGATCGTCAACGCCAGTGGCAAGGGAGCGCTGCCGTGTTGAAGTTATCTCCGGACGCGATGCGGTATATGGTCTGGTCAGCGGCCGTCGTATTGGGCGCGCTGCTCGCCTTCGTCGATAGACAGTTGATCGGCCGTTGGGTCTTTGGTTTCCTTCTTCTCGCCAGCGTCGGCGGCGGCCTGCTCCTTACGGTCGTCAGTCCCTTCCGCTTCGGTGGCACGAGCCACTACATGGAAGGCGTCATCATCTCCGCCGGATCAGCATTGGGGCTGGCGGGATACATCTTGGCCTTTGGTCTGCAATCATTGTGGGCTCGGGTGCTCCAGAGCCGCAAATAGCCATCGCCGCAGGGATCTCTGGGAAGTCCACTTTGCGCATCGAAGCCGTCCCGCCGCGCCACGGGAAGTCGCCACCACCCCACGACGCACGCAATCCAGAAAGACGTGCCGACCGCCGCCGCCAATAGGTAGAGGCGGAGTGGCGTTCAATCTTTGTGTCTGCCGACCATGATGTCCGCCAAATCTCTTCTTTTCATATCTCCCATTGTCGTCATCGTGGGCGGATGGCGATGAATAGGCAAGCTTGGCAGGGCTCACTGGCAGATCTGTCTCGCAACATTCCCCCTTGCGCCCGCCCGTCAGTCGCCGGAATTGTGTGCCAGTGCATCTGACCTCTTTCCACGGAGCCGCCAGGCGATGGAACTCACCTACACGCAGAACCTCGAGGACTATCACCTCTGGCTGGCGCTCGGTCGCAAGAGCCGAGGCTTCTACATCGATGTCGGGGCGGGGCATCCGATCGCAGACAACGTTTCGTTCTGGTTCTACGAGCGCGGCTGGCGTGGCATCTGCGTCGAGCCGCAGCCGGACCTTGCAGCCCTGTACGCCGACATTCGCCCGCGTGACACGGTGTTCGAAGGCCTGGTCGGTCGGCACAGCGGCGTCACGGACTTCCACATCGTGGATCGCCTGCATGGTTTCTCGACGACGGTGAAGACGCATGCTGAAGGCGCAAGCAAGTTCGGCGCAAGCCATCGAACCGTGCGCATGCCGATCCTGACCATGGCCGAGCTGTGCGAGAAGCACGGCGTGACCGATATCGACTTTCTCAAGATCGATGTTGAAGGCGCGGAAGCCGATGTGCTGATGGGCAACGACTGGAAGCGGTTCCGCCCGAAAGTGATCGTGGCCGAAGCGATCCTGCCGGGATCGGGTGAGCCGGCGTGGGCCGAGTGGGAGCCCTATATTCTCGAGCAGGGCTACGAGTTCTCGCTGTTTGACACCCTCAACCGCTTTTACGTCGCCAAGGAGGCGAAGGACGTTCTGGCCAATGCCCCACGTGAGCGCGCCGACTGGGACGTCGCCAAGCACCTCTATCAGGTTGGTCGCGCGCCGGAATGCGCCGAGCATCCCGACCACGCTTTCGCCAAGGAGATTACGCGCGGCTTCTGGGCGAATCTGCCCGCCATGGACAAGCAGCAGTTGGCCGGGCTTCTCGCGCGTGGCCGCGGCATCACGGACGAGGCGGAGATCAACAGGCTCGCAAAGGAACTCGACACCGATCGCATGCGCGCCACGCTCGGCCGCATCGCCTGCGGCTACGACGGCGGTCAAATCTTCGACGACTGAGCAATGGGATTCGCCAGCCTGAACTTTTTTTTCGAATCTATTCCGTGGCTTCGCCGCGCGGCCTCACAGCCGTACTCTCAAATGGTCGTTTTCACCGCCGGGTGCGTCTACAAAACGAAAGACGAATCACGTAGGCTAACCCCAGCATTGTTTGTCGCTGTAAAGGCGGCGAAGTCATTCCCCAACAGCCTTGAGGCTGAGGAAGGCGACGTCGTGCGTGGGAGACGAACCCCAACGGAGCCAACCATGATCGCGACGATTGCGCGGACGCTTGTCCGCTCACTGCCCCTCTCCCGTATCGTGAGCATCGCTGCCGTATTCCTCGGCCTCGGTGTCCTGCTTCCAGCATCTGCATTTGCTGTCAGCTCCAATGTGCGCAACGCCTGCATGGGCGACTACTTCAGCTTTTGCGCTGGCATGGAAGTCGGCAGTCAGGAGCTTCGCCGTTGCTTCAATAAGAACGGCGCGAAACTATCTTCGGCCTGTGTGAGCGCGCTCGTCGGAGCGGGTGAGGTTTCGAAGGCTGAGGTCGACCGACGGGCCGGCAAGACGAAGGTCGCATCGAAGTCTGCCAAGTCACGTTCCGCGACACGGATAGCGTCCCGCTCGCAATGCGTGCAAGGTCCAGCACGCCCGGGTGCTTCTGCTTCGAGTAGCTGCCGTCCGGTTGCTTCACGCGGCGCGAAGGCTAAGCGTCAATACGCGACGTTACGCTGAAATCCGCGCGCGACGATCTGCGAGCACCATCGCCTCCGGGTCTCGGCTCGGAGGCGTTCCTCTTTTAGGAAGTTGGGAAGCGCCGCTTCAGTAGTACGTGAACACCTCGATGCCCGAGCCGCCATCGTACGCCATAACCGGCTTCTTGGTCTCCAGGTCGATCTGCGTCAGCAACCCGCTGTCATGGCTCGTCACGATCACGCTCCTGCCATCAGGCGGGAATGCTGCACCCATCGGTCCCTTGGCGACTGGAACCAGCGTCTGCCGCCGATAGTCGCTGGCATCGATCAGCCAGCAATTGCCGCTCGTGTAGCCGGTGACGACGAGATGCCGCCCATCCGGCGAGAACGTCAGCTTGTGCAGCCGCGACCGCTTCACGTTGGATAGCGCCTGGGCGATCAATGGCACGCGATCGATCTCGCGAAGCGTCTCGTTGTCGATCACGCGCAGGTCGTTGCGGTCGTTGTCGATAGCGATGATCCGCCTACCGTCCGGCGTTGGCGAGATGCCCTCTGTGCCGCTGCCGTTGCCGCTTTCGACGCCTGCCGCGCGCACCGAAACGCTGCCGATGAACGCGCGCTTGGCCGTGTCGAACACGGTGACGTCGCCTTCCTTCGCCGAAATGTAGAGCCGTCCGCCGTCCGCGCTCGCGCAGATGAGATGCGGACCCTTCACCGGTACGTCGTAGATAGCCTCGACCAGCCGGCTCTTGGGATCGAGCAGGACGAGCTTTCGCGGCAGATCGCAGACGAGCCACAGCTTGCCTGCTTCCGTCGTCACCATGCCGTGGGGCGCAACGAGGCCGGTCGGCAGCGTGATGATGTCCGCGATCGTTTGCGCTTCGAGATCGACCACGACAACCTTGTTGTTCGGGTTCTTGTTGCCCCCATAGATACCATCGCCATAGAGCGGCACGTAGGCGCGGGTGTGGTCGTGGCTCAGCGCGAGTTCGTGCACGCACGGTTCTGGCCCGTCGATGGCCTTCGTCTCTTTCAGGGTCGCGGGATCATAGAACCGGATCTTGTTGCCGACCTTGTCGACCGCCACGATGCCGCGCGTGCCCGTCGTGTTCGAGCCGGTGGTGGGAATGGGATGCATGGGTCTTCTCCTGTCTTGTACCCTTGCTTCCGGGGAAGGGGAGGGGGGAGCTGAACTGCGTGATGGGCAGCGGCGCGTTGCGCGCCGGTCAATTCAACAAATCCGCCCGAACCCGCGCGGCAGACTGTGCATGCGCTCGATGCCCGTTTCGGTTACACGCACCATCTCGCCCGTTTGTACGCCGGCGCGCTTGTCCGGGGTCACCACGTTGGGCTGGATCACCAGCACCATATCCGTTTCGAACGGCTCGTCCGGCACCGGATGAGCGCCGTCCGTGCGGCTCTTGGACGACAGGATCGGCGATAGATACCCGCCTCCATAGCCGTGCACGATATCGTCGATCGTCGTGAAGCCGCGTTCCTCGATGATGGCCGACGCGGCGATGACATCTGCCGGTTTCGAGCCATTGCGAATGACGGCCGCCATCGCATCGAACGCGGCGTCGGCAGTGTCGTGCAGGTCGCGATAAAGTTGCGTCGGTGGCTCACCCACGGCAAACGAACGCAGCACTTGCCCGCCGTAGTCCCAGAACGTCGATGTGATCTCGGCCGTCACGCAATCCCCCTTCGCGAGTTTGCGGTTGGAAGCCCATTGCGTTGGCACCGCAACTTGCGGATCGTGCATCGAGGTCATGCCGAGATAGTGAATGCCGTGTCCGCCGCCGTGTGCGACGTAGCCACGCTCAACGACATCCCAGAGCTGCCGTTCGCTCATTCCGGGTTCGGCATTGTCGCGCAGTGCGGCCATGCCGAGGTCCGACAGCCATGCGCCGATCCGGAGCCAGTCGAGCTCCTCGGCCGACTTCACGCGCCGCAATGTCACGAACGCCCGGTTGAGATTGGCAATCCGCCCGAACGCCGCGGTCAGCGCCGCTTGTTGTTCGGCTGAAACAGGCCCGATCACCGCCACGCGGTCCTTGACGGCCCCGCGCCGCTGAAGCTCGGCGATCGCGTTGGCGATTGCGGATGGTCCGCCCCACTGCACATCGGCCTCTGCGGCGAGTCGGCGCGCCAATGGCAGGTGGTTGTAGTAGTGTACGAACATCGTATCGCGCTGGCTGGGGGTATGGACGCCAACGGCCTCCTGCGTGACGGGCCATTGGGTGAGCCAGTTGACGATGGCCCCGAACCGGTTAGCCCCGACAAACACGAGGTGCTCGCATTTCGCGTCCGCAAGCAGCCGGGTGATTGCTTGACGCCGCCGGGCCATTTCGGCCGGGCTGAACCGGGGATACTCGCCTTCCGTAATGGGCTTCAGGCGTTCGGGCAGGTTGAGGGGCATTGATTTCTCGTCTACTTGGGTCGCTTGCCATGCCGGGGCAATGAGCCCAGCCACGCCGAGGGAGGATAGCAGATGTCCACGATTACAAAACTCATGGCGGGTGTCGCCCTAGCAGCCTTGGTCGCGTCACCAGCGGTAGCCCAGCAAGACTATCCGAACCGCCAGGTCAAGATCATCGTGCCGTTCGGCGTCGGCGGCCCGGCCGACGTGTTCGCCCGCGTCGTGGCCCAATACCTGACCGAGCAGACCAAGCAGTCCTTCATCGTCGAGCCGCGCCCCGGTGCCGGTTCCGTCACAGGCACCGACGCCGCCGCCAAATCCGCGCCGGACGGCTACACGCTCCTCATGATGTCGAACACGCACACGACCAACGAGTCGCTGATCCCCAACAAGCCGTTCCAGTTGATGCGCGACTTTGCCCCCGTCGCCCCGGTCAACTATTCGGACCTGTTGATGGTGGTCCATCCGTCCGTGCCGGCGAAGGACGTCAAGGAATTCATCGCCTACGCGAAGGCCAACACCGGCAAGCTCAACTATGCATCGTCGGGTCCGGGAACGCCGTATCACATGGCCGGCGAACTGTTCAAAGCGATGAGCGGCACCGAGATCGCGCACGTCCCCCACAAGGCGTCGGGCGATGCTCGTTCCAGTATCATCGGCGGCCACGTGCAGATGATGTTCGATGCGATCACGACGATGTCGGAGGCCGCGAAGGCAGGCCAGGTCCGCGCGCTCGCATCGACCGGCCTCAAGCGTTCGGCGGTCACGCCCGACGTGCCGACCGTCGCGGAATCGGGTGTGCCTGACTACGAGGCCACGATCTGGCTCGGCCTGATGGCGCCGAAAGCGACACCGCAACCCATCGTCGACAAGCTCAACGCCGACGTGCGTGCGGTCCTCGCGCGCGAGGACGTAAAGGCCAATTGGGCCAAGCAGGGAGCCTTCCCCCTCGTCATGTCGCCGGCAGAGTTCGACGTCTATCTGAAGAAGGACATCGAGAAGTGGGCCGACGTCGTCAAGAAGTCCGGCGCGTCCGTCAAATAAGTTCACGCGCATTCTCAGATAAAATACGCGGCGTCACGGCCGCGAAGGCGGCCGCCCACGACACGTCTGTGTTTTTGCAGCGCGCATCATGGCATTCTGCTGCCTAGAGCCGTGGATGGTCCGCCTTCGCGGACCATGACGAAGTTGATAAGGGTATCGGTCGACCACTACGGAACAGGCACTCGGAAAACTGGAATGTCTTCTTCGACGGGGCTAGTGCAGCGGCACCCAAGCACGTGGCCGAGGATGACGAAGATTTAGTTGGAGGAAACTGGGTAGACATGAGCAATCCCGATCGACAACCCACCAGGCTCACGGTGAACGGCAAGGCCGTCGAGGTCACCGCCGATCCCGACACGCCACTTCTCTTCGTATTGCGCGAGAGCCTCGGTCTCACCGCGACGCACCTCGGCTGCGGCGGCAATCAATGCGGCGCATGCCATGTTATCGTCGATGGCTTTGCGGTCGCATCATGCGATGCGCCGTTGTGGTCGGCCGCCGGCAAGGAGGTCACGACGCTCGAAGGGCTCGGTACGGCCGAAGCGCCGCACGCATTGCAAAAAGCGTTCATCGCCGAGCAGGCCATGCAGTGCGGCTACTGTATCTCCGGCATCATGATGACCGCGGCGGCCTTCTTGAAGCACAAGCCGAACCCGACCGAGACCGAGGTTCGTACCGCACTCGACCGCAACCTCTGCCGCTGCGGCGCGCACAATCGTATCGTTCGCGCGGTCCTCCGCGCCGCGCAGGAGATGGCAACGGCATGACGACGACAACAGCACCCGCCGCTGCACCGGCCAAACTGCCCGGCAGCCTCGAAGCCAACAAGCGCATCTCGCAATGGATCAAGATCTCTGCCGCTGGCACCGTCGAAGTGTCGCCAGGCAAGGTCGATATCGGCCAGGGCATCACCACCGCGCTGACGCAGATCGCTGCCGACGAGCTCGGCGTTAAGCCCGAGCGCATCCGCATGATCCGCGCATCGACCGCATTCAGCCCCGATGAAGGCGTAACGTCCGGCAGCCAGTCGATCCAGGAGAGCGGCACCGCGATCCGTTGGGTTTGCGCCGAGGTGCGCGCGATCTTCCTCGCCGCCGCCGCCGAGAAGCTCGGTGTGCCCGCCGAAAAGTTGAAGGTCGAGGACGGCTCTTTCCTGGGCGAGGGCAACCTCGCCACGAGTTACTGGGAGCTCGCCGACCCCAGCCTTCTCGATCGCAACGCGACAGCAACCGCCAAACCGCTGCCGTCTGCCGCGCGAAAGAACGCCGGCAGCTCTATGCAGCGCGTCGACATTCCCGACAAGGTGTTCGGCCGTCGTCGTTTTATTCACGACCAGAACCTCGACGGCGTGTTGCACGGCCGCGTCGTCCGCCCCGCCCGCCCCGGCGCCAAGGTGAAGAGCCTCGATGAAACGAACACCAAGGCAATGCCGGGCGTCGTGGCGATCGTCCGCGACGGCGACTTCCTCGGCGTCGTCGCCGAGACCGAGCACGCCGTCATCAAGGCGAGCGAGCGCCTCGCCAGGGATGTGGCGTGGGAAGGCGGCTTCACGCTGCCCAGCAATCACGACCTCAAAGGCTGGCTGATGAGCCAGCCGGCCGAGACGACGATCTCGGCGAAACAGGAAGGCAAGCCCTCGGCATCGAAGCTGAAAACGATGCGCCGCGAGTATACCAAGCCGTTCATCGCACACGCCTCGATCGGGCCCTCGACCGCCGTTGCGCTGTGGACCGCTCCCGACCGCGTCGAAGTCGTCTCTCACAGCCAGGGCATCTACAATCTGCGCAACGACATGTCGCGGGTGCTGCGCGTGCCGCTCGAGAACGTCGTGGTTGCACACGGTGAAGGCGCGGGTTGTTACGGCCACAATGCGGCCGACGATGTCGCGCTTGACGCAGCGTTGCTCGCCCGCGCCGTGCCGGGCAAGTCCGTGCGTACACTGTGGACCCGCGCCGACGAGCTTGCGTGGGGGCCGGTCGCCGCCGCGCAGACCGTGGCCATCGAAGCGGACCTCGATGCCAGCGGTGAAGTTGTCGCCTGGCGTCACGACATCTTCTCTAACGGCCACACGTCGCGTCCCGGTCGCGCTCCGGTGCCGAAGCTGCTTGGCGGGTATCACATCGCGAACGGTTTCCCGATGGAACCCTCGACCAACCCATTGATGGCGATCGGCGGCGGCTCGGATCGCAATTCGATTCCCGCCTATGACTTCCCCAACTGGGTTGTCTCCAATCATCGGCTGCTGAATATGCCGGTCCGCACGTCGGCGATGCGTTCGCTCGGCGGCTTCGCCAACATCTACGCAATCGAAAGCTTCGTTGACGAGCTTGCGGCCGAATGGGGCGAGGATCCGATCGCGTGGCGGCTTCGCCATCTGCCCGACCCGCGGGCACGCGCGGTGATCGAGGCGGCGGCCCTTCGTGC
>CANJPN010000041.1 GCA_947475855.1 Bradyrhizobiaceae bacterium | reverse complement strand
CAAATCGAGCCCAGCGGAATGGTATCGCGTTCGAAGTTGTATGAGACGGGCTTCGTTGGAGGGATTATGGCGGTGGGGCCCGCGGCGGTCAGCAACAGTGTGTAGCCGTCTGGGGGAAGTTTGAAGAAAGCTTCGGTGGCGACGAGACCGCCTGCGCCGCCGCGATTCTCGACGACGACGGATTGGCCGAGCTGGCGGCTCAGTGGCTCGGCGATCAGACGCGCGGCGGCATCGCTCGTGCCGCCGGCCGAGTAAGGGACGAGAATTCGGAAGGCGCGATTTGGAAAGACTTCCTGGGCATGAAGCACTGTTGACGAGGTGAGCGCGAAAAGAAAACTGCAGGCGAAGCGTGCAAGTCGATGCGATGGCATGCCCTCGTTCCTCCGCCTGGTTTCGTGCCGCCTCGCCGCGAAGGTTATCTGATGTTCGGGGTTCAGCGCCAGTCGCCTGCGACGGCGTTGACGAGAGCCAGGGCTGCAACGGCGGCGGTGTCGGCGCGCATGATGCGCGGGCCGAGCGATACTGCGACGGTGAATGGCTTGCGCAGGAGTAGTTCGCGCTCGGCTGGATCGAAGCCGCCCTCGGGTCCGATCAGGACAGCTAACGGGGGTGGGGGCGCAATTGAGGTCAGATCCGCGGGGGCTGACCCCAAGGTATCGGGAGAGGTTGGGCGTTCGGTGTCAGACCCGGAGGGTCTGACACCGAGGGAACGTAGCGCTTCGATGGGGTTCGCGATCGGGGCGGCTTCGTCGCAAAAGATCAGGCGGCGTGCTTCGTCCCAATCGGCGAGGGCGCGCTCCAGCTTTACGGGTTCGAGGATTTCGGGAATGTGCAAGATTCCACATTGCTCTGCGGCTTCGATGGCATTGGCGCGCATGCGTTCGACATTGACGCGCTCGGCGATGGTTCGGCGAGTGATGACCGGACGCAGGCGCGCGACGCCGAGTTCGGTTGCCTTCTGCACCATGTAATCCAGGCGGGAGCGCTTCAAGGGCGCAAACAGGTAGTCGATGTCGGGGCCGGCTTCCTGGGGGCGGGTCTGGCGTTCGAGGGTGAGGTCGCAGCGCTTCTTGCCGCTGGGTGCGACCCTTGCCAGCCATTCGCCGTCGCGGCTGTTGAACACGAGGATACCGTCGCCGGCCTTCAGCCTGAGAACGTTGAGCAGGTAGTTGGCCTGGTCCCGCTCCACGGCCACGGTTCCGCCTTCGGCCAGGGGCGCTACGACGAAAAGGCGCTGGGCATTGAAGTCGATCATAAAAGAGGGCCCCTCCGGCTTTGATGCCGGGGTAAAGTGGGATAGCGTCGTGCTTCAGACTTTGAACTGCGGAGACTGTGGGCCGATGACCGAAAACGCGAAGATCGGGCATTCTACCTGCCCGCACGATTGCCCGTCCACCTGTGCGCTGGATGTGGAGGTTCTTTCGCCGACGCGGATCGGGCGAGTGCGTGGCGCCAAGGCCCACACCTACACGGCTGGTGTCGTGTGCGAGAAGGTGGCGCGTTATGCGGAGCGCGTGCACCACAAGGATCGTCTGCTGCATCCGATGCGTCGGGTCGGATCGAAAGGCTCTGGACAGTTCGAGCGGATCTCGTGGGACGATGCGCTGGACATTACGGCAGAAGGGTTGTTGGCGGCCGAGCGCCGCTACGGTTCGGAAAGCGTCTGGCCTTATTTCTATGCCGGGACCATGGGGCTGGTGATGCGTGACGGGATCAACCGGCTGCGCCACGTAAAGCGCTATGCCCAACAGTATTCGTCGATCTGCACGTCGCTCGCATGGGCCGGATATGTGGCGGGTACGGGCCGGCTCACGGGCTCTGATCCGCGCGAGATGGCGCGCTCGGACCAAATCGTGATCTGGGGCACGAACGCGGTCAACACGCAGGTCAACGTGATGACACATGCTGCGCGGGCACGAAAGGAGCGCGGGGCAAAGATCATCGCCATCGACATCTATCGCAACGGCACGATCGAGCAGGCCGACTTCGGGCTTGTTATCCGGCCCGGCACCGATGGCGCGCTCGCATGCGGCGTGATGCACGTATTGTTTCGTGAGGGGTTCGGGAACCGCGATTACTTGACGAAATACACGGACTGTCCGGCAGAGTTCGAAGCGCATTTGAAATCGCGTACGCCGGAATGGGCGAGCGGGATCACGGGACTGAGCGTCGGCGAAATCGAGACTTTCGCGCGCATGGTCGGTAAAGTGCCGCGCACGTATTTCCGGCTTGGATATGGTTTCGCGCGACAACGTAACGGTGCACACAACATGCACGCGGCGCTATGCATTCCTGCGGTGACCGGCGCGTGGCTGCACGAGGGCGGTGGCGCATTCAATTCCAACAGTGGCGTGTTCGGATGGGACAAGACGCTGATCGAAGGGCTCGACAAGCTCGATCCGACGACGCGGACGTTCGATCAGTCGCGCATCGGGCCAGTGCTTACCGGCGACCCCTTTGATCTGAAGGGCGGCCCGCCTGTGACGGCGCTTTTCGTCCAGAACACGAACCCGGTCGAAATCGCACCGGAACAGAAGCTGGTGAAGCAAGGCTTCGCGCGCGAGGATCTGTTCGTTTGCGTTCACGAGCAGTTTATGACGGCGACGGCGCGGATGGCCGATGTGGTACTGCCGGCGACAATGTTCCTCGAGCACGACGACATCTATCAAGGCGGCGGGCAGCAGCACATTCAATTGGGGCTGAAACTGATCGATGCACCTGGCGAGTGCCGCAACAATCACGAAGTTGTCGCGGCGTTGGCGAAGCGCGTGGGTGCATCGCATCGCGGGTTCGAGATGACACCGCGCGAGCTGATCGACGAGACGCTCAGAGCGTCGAAGCATGGAGCGCTGGCGGACCTCGAAGGCCAGCGCTGGCTCGACTGTCAACCGCCGTTCGAGCAGTCGCACTTTACGAGGGGATTTGCGTGGCCGGACGGCAAATTCCGGTTCAAGCCGCAGTGGGCAAGCGTGCCGGTGGGGCGTAAGTTCGACTATGGCGTCGCCGATCAGATCCCTGCGCTGCCCGATCATTGGGACATCAACGAGAAGGCCGATGCGCGGCATCCGTTCAAGCTGGCGACGAGCCCGTCTCGGGGTTTTCTCAACTCGTCGTTCAACGAGACGCCGACGAGCCGGGATCGCGAAGGCAAGCCCCGCGCGAAAATGCACCCCGACGATCTGGCGAAGCTCGGGCTCAGTGATGGCGATGTCATCCGCATGGGCAACGAGCGCGGCGAAATTTCACTATGGGTCGAGCGGTTCGAGGGCGTGCTGCCGGGCGTCGTGATCGTCGAGGGCGTGCAGCCGAATACGTCGTTTCCGGATGAGGCGGGGATCAACACATTGACCAGCGCCTTCGTGCCGGCGCCGTACGGCGGCGCTGCGTTTCACGACAATCACGTGTGGATCAAATCCGGGCAGGTTGGTGGATCGTCGAGCGTGGCAGCATGAAACGGATTGGTTTCGCGTTGGTTGCGCTGATGGCAGGCGTCGTGTGGGCCCCCTGCTGTATCGGCGTTGCGCTTGCACAAACGCCGCCGAACAAAACCGACATCTTCAAGTACAAGGGGCTCCTGTCGTCGGTGATCCGCGAGAACATCGAGGAGACGCGTCAACTTCTGGCCAGCGGCGCGGATCCAAACGTGTCGGATGAGAATGGCCGGACGCCTCTGATCGTTGCTGCTCATCGCGGCCTGGACGCGATTGCGCGTGTGCTCGTGGCGGGCGGTGCGAACGTCAATGCGAAAGACAAGCAGAACTACGACATCGTGACTATTGCGGCGGTCAACGATGACGTTGCGTTTCTGAAGGCGGCGCTGGCGCTGGGTTGCAGTGCTTCGAACATCACCAGCCCCTACAACGGCACTGCGTTGATTGCGGCGGCACATCTTGGTCATCACAGGTCCGTTGCGGAGCTGATCATCGCGGGTGCGCCGCTTGATCACATAAATAATATCGGGATGACAGCGCTCATCGAGGCCATCGTTCTGGGCGATGGCGGGGCCAATCATCAGGCGACGGCGCGGCTACTGCTCGATGCCGGGGCTAATCCGAGCCTCGCGGATCGCAGCGGCGCGTCGCCGCTTTCGCTCGCGCGGTCGAGGGGCTATGCGGCGATGGCCGACATGATCGTGCGCGCTGGAGGCCGTTAGCCAGGAAATCCGTGCAAGGCCACATACAACGAGGACGCAGGAGGATCAGATGGGCAAGGGCGTGACGCTTCTCAATCCCAAGAGTGCACCGAAGCCGCGGATGTATTCACATGTCGCGATCGCCGAGCAAGGGCGCATTGCCTACATTGCCGGGCAAACTTCGGTCGATATGGACGGCAACCCGGTTTCGGCTTCGGATTTCGTGGGGCAAATTGCAGTCGTATTCGGCCATCTCGGGCGGATCTTCGAGGAGCTGGGTTGCGACTACACCGACGTGTTGCAATACACGACGTATCTCGTTGGCACCGACAAGCGTGAGGCTTGGCAGAAGGGCCGCGTGGAGCTGTTCAAGAAGATCTATCCGGATGGCAAATTTCCACCGAACACCCTGCTGATCATCAATGGACTGGCAAAGCCGGAGTACCTGCTCGAGATTTCAGCCATCATCCGGTTGCGGGACTGAATTGGTGTTCGGTGATGCCAGCGAGCCGCGGGCACGATGGCAGCCGAGATTGCCTCACATACTGCAGATTTTATCCATTCTTAGGAGTTCACCGATAACGTTATTCAGTTAGGGGGAGCGGCCTGTCGAAGGGCCAGCGGCCCACTGCGAATTCGTCTTTTGCGAACGATAGGTCGATTGTGAGCGCGCCGGACCAGCCTACCGAACTACCCATGACGGTAGATCTGCTTGCCGCGGACAATGTATCGCATTGCGAAGCCGCGAAGATTCCAACGGAGGCCGACCTCAGCAGGGATCGGCCGGCGCCGCCCGTTTCGACGGCGATCGATCTCGTCGGGATTCTTTCCGGGATCGAAGAGACGGCCTACGCCTGGGATATGACGACAGATGTCATAGATTGGGAAAGCAACGTCACCTCGGTGCTCGGCGTGCCGGCTCCGAAGACCGTTTCGACCGGGGCGCGCTTCCAGTTTCTGATCGCTGCCGAGCACGTTACGCGGCGTCAATCGGCTTTTTCGATCGAAGCGCCGGTGGGCGAACTCGTGGTTCAAGCCGGCATGCCGTACTCGTCGGGCGGGATGCCCTATCGGGTGCAGTACCGGTTCCTTCCGCTGGGCCGTCGCTCGTCGAAGTCGGTTTGGATCGAAGATCATGGACGGTGGTGGGCCGACGAATCGGGGCGTCCGGCTCGTGCGCGCGGCGTCGTTCGCGTGCTCAACGAACGCTACATGGAAGAGCAGCGGCTGCTGTTCCGCAGCGATCAGGACGAGCTGACCGGCCAGCTCAACCGCATCCGCCTGACAGAGGCGCTGGCGGCCGGGATCTCGCGTGCCGAGCGCACCGGCGAGACGGTCGGTTTCATGATTGCCTCGATCAACAACCTGTCGATCATCAACGAAAACTTCGGGTTTGAAGTCGGGGACGCGGTCATCGCGTCGGTCGGTCGTTTGATCCAGGGGCAATTGAGGGGTGGCGATACGCTCGGGCGCTATTCGTCGAACAAGTTCGGCGTGATTCTCAATGATTGTGGTCCGGGCTCGATGCAGGTTGCCGCCGAGCGCTTTCTCAAAGCGGTGCGGCAGGCCAGCTTCCGCAGCAGCGATTGCCCCATTTCCTCGACAATCTCGATTGGCGCGGTGCTTCTGCCGCAGCAGGCCAGCACGGTGCCATCGGCAATCAGTCGTGCGTTGCAAGCGCTCGACAAGGCGCGCATCGGCCGGAGCGATTTGTTCATCGCCTATGAGCCGAGTCCGGCGAAAGAAAGCATCCGGCAGCGTAATATCGCTATCGCCAACGATGTTGCTTCAGCACTTGAAGAAGACCGAATGCGGCTGATGCTGCAGCCGATCGTGTCGTCAGCCACTGGCGAGCCGGCATTCTACGAGTGCCTGTTGCGTATCGCGAAGCCCGACGGCTCTACGCTGGGTGCCGGCGAATTCATCGAGTTCGCCGAGCAACTCGGTATGAGCCGGCTGATCGACCGTCGCGTGCTGGAGCTCGCAATCAACATCCTGAAGAGAATTCCCGAAATCACATTGTCACTGAACGTGTCGACGCGGACATGCGCCGATCCGGACTGGCTCGTGCTGCTGCACCGGTTGACCGGTGGACAGGCGCGTTTGACGAAGCGGCTGATCGTCGAGATTACGGAAACTTCGGCGATCAGCGATCTCGACCAGACGGTTGCATTCGTCGATACGCTGAAGGAAATGGGCTGCCGCGTTGCGATCGACGATTTCGGTGCGGGCTATACGTCGTTCCGGACGCTCAAGCATCTCAACTGCGATCTCGTGAAGCTCGACGGCGCCTTCGTAAAGAATGTCGTCAACGACGAGGGTGACCGCATCTTCGTTCGAATGATGGCGGAGATGGGCGCGGTTTTCGGCATGGAAACAGTAGCCGAATGGGTAACCGACGGACCGACGGCGGACATCGTCGCCGGTCTCGGCATCACCTACATGCAAGGCTTCCATTTTGCGAAGCCGTTCGAGGTCGAAGAACTGCAGGCCTTTACGGCCGAGTTCAGGAAGGCAGGTTGATCGGCCAGGGCCATTCAACCTTTAGCGTCAATAGACTTGGCGGCAGAGCGCGTCGTTCCGGGCCTTCTCGGTTTCCATTTCCTTCAATCCGCCAGATTGAAAGCGCACGTGGCGCTGGCCGCAGAAGCTGCGAATCTTCGCGCCGGCATGAACCACTTTCGGTTCCGCAACTCGTTCCAAAACGCGCTTGCGAGCATGCCGCGCCGACCTCTTCGGGCGAACGATGTCGGCCGAACGGTGCTCCGTTTCCACCAAGGCCAGCGGGCCAAAGTGATATTCCCAATGCTCACGGCAGCCCGACAAAGCTGTCGAGCAGACAAGCGCGGCCGCCAAGATGCCTGTGCGGGCCATGTAGCGCATGCTGATGCCATCCTCTGCTGTGCCGGCCGCCGGACATGGTGGCCAGAAAGTCCGTACTGCACGCGCTCGGTTCGGACCTCGAATCGATGAAAAGTGTAGCCCTATTCGACTACCCTCACCCAAGTGCTTTCTTGGTCCAATCCAAAGCTAAAAGCCTTCCACCGGCCACAAGGCACGGAAGGACGAGTGCCGTTCCCCCTTGCGCTGATTCGGCCGGCGCGGCAAACACCGGGTAGTTTCACCCTGCAAATCGGCTTGGCCTGGAAGGAGCCCCTGCATGAAGGCGATCATCGTCCGCAGCTACGGGGGACCAGAGGCGCTGCGTCTGGAAGATATCGAGCGTCCGCTGCCGGGGAAGGGCGAGGTGCTGATCAAGGTCAGGGCCGTGACCGTCAACCGGACGCGAGACCTCAATGTCTGCGCAGGGCAGGCTGGCGGGAGGGACGTGTTGCCACTCGTGCCCGGGCAGGACCCTGCCGGCGAAATCGTGGAGGTGGGCGAGGCGGTCGCCTCGACGCGCATCGGTCAGCGCGTGATCGTGTCGTCGAGACTCGCCTGCGGAGAGTGCAACGCCTGCAAAGCCGGGCGGGGGTCGGATTGCCCGAAGTCGCGGCACATCGGAATTCATCGATGGGGAGGGTATGCCGAGTTCGTCTCGGTGCCGGCTGGGCAGGCAATACCGATTTCCGACAACCTGAGTTTCCCGGAAGCCGCCGTGGCAATGCGCCACTTTCCGATGGCTTTTCAGCAATTGCGCGGGAAGGTCGATATCCAGAGCGGCGAGTGGCTGCTCGTGATGGGTGCGTCGGGCGGGCTTGGAAGTGCGTGCATTCAAGTCGCAAAGTTGATGGGCGCAAAGGTAATCGCAGGTGCTGGCGGTGACGAGCGCGTGGCAGTGGCGATGGCGCTGGGCGCGGATTACGGTATCAATTATCGCAAAGAGGATCTGACCAAACGTGTGCGCGAAATCACGGGCGGACACGGTGTCGATGCGATTTGCGAGAACATCTCAGATCCAACAACGTTTCCGGCAGCGTTCGCGTCGCTCGCTACGATGGGCCGGCTGGTGACGGCCGGTGCGCATGGTGGCGGGACGGTTCCCGTGAACATGAAGCAGCTCTATCAGAGCCGTCAGCGAATTCTCGGTTCAGCGGGGCACGATCCGATCGATATCGAGAAGGCGATGGAGGGTGCCGGGAGCGGGCGGCTCAAGGCCAAGGTCGATCTCGTCATGCCGCTCGACAAGCTGATCGATGCATTTCAGATGATCCATGAGCGAAAGGTTGCGGGCAAGATCGTGATCGATCCGCATTCATGAAGCACGCAGGAGGCTGATCATGACTCATGACTCCTACGACGACGCTTACATTGCCGAAATTTTGCGGACAGTGCGAACCGTCGCGATGATCGGTGCGTCGGCGAACACCAACCGGCCCAGCTACTTCGCGATGAAGTACATGCTCGGCAAGGGATATGTGGTGCATCCCGTCAATCCGGGTCTTGCAGGCCAGGAACTCCTCGCGCGCGAGGTCTACGGCGCACTCGCCGACGTGCCGGCGCCTGTCGACATGGTCGACGTATTCCGCAACTCGGAAGCGGCGCTGGAGACGACGCGGGAGGCGATCGCGCTGAAGGATGCGCTCGGCATCAAGGTGATCTGGATGCAGCTCGGTGTTCGCAACGACGAGGCCGCGGCAGAAGCAGAGGCAGCCGGCATCAAGGTCGTGATGAACCGCTGTCCGAAGATCGAGTACGGCCGGCTTTCCGGCGAGATCGGCTGGGCGGGCGTCAACTCCGGTCGCATCTCCAGTGTGCGGCCGAAGTTGTCACCGAGAGGCGTGCAGAACCACCTCATCGAGGATTGATCCATGGTCGGCCATGTGGTGGCGGTTGCCCGCAGCGAGCGGCACGAGTTCACGAAACCACGCGTGGAGTCGATCCGTCTCGTCGCGGGTTTGGGTGTAGATGGCGACGCGCATTCGGGGCGCACGGTTCAACATCGCTCGCGTGTGAGGGAAGACCCGACGCAGCCCAATCTGCGGCAGGTGCATCTCATCCATGCCGAGCTGTTCGATGAGTTGGCCGGGAAGGGCTACTCGATCGCGGCTGGGGAACTCGGCGAGAATGTCACGACGCGTGGGATCGCGTTGCTCGATCTGCCCACGGGGGCGCTTTTGAAGTTCGGGCGTGGACCCGTGGTCGAAGTGAAGGGGCTGCGCAATCCGTGCCGTCAGATCGAAGCCTATCGAGCAGGGCTGGTGGCGGCGGTTCTCGACCGTGATGCAGACGGTGGATTGGTGCGGAAGACGGGCGTGATGGGAATCGTGATCGCGGGTGGCGAGATCCGCGGAGGGGACGACATCGAAGTGGTGCTTCCGCCAGGGGAGCACCGAAAGCTCGAGGTCGTGTGAGGCTGGCGCTTCGGATCGTCTGACGCTGTTGGCTCAGGATCAGAAAAGGCTTTCGATCAGGCCTGAGCCGATCTTATAGCCGAGCAGGCGGTCGAACCCGATGTAGGCGACGAACGCCAGCGCGAAGCCGATCGCGGCATCGCGGGCTGGTCGCTCGCTGCCGAAAGCGCGGGCCGTGCACAGGAACAGCAGCGTCGACGACAGGATGAAGCCGGCAAACTCGATCAGCGTGATATTGAGGAGCAGGCCGAGCAGCATCCAGAAAGCGCCGCGCCGGTCGATGGCTGCGTGTTCGCCTTCCTCGGGGGGCGGCGTGCGCTGAAGCAGCGCTTCGACGGAGAGTGCCGCGCCGAACAGGGCGAGCATGCCCGAGACGACCCACGGTATGATGTTGGGGCCGACGCTCGAGCCGACACCTTCGCCGGGGATCTGGCTCGACTGCCAGGCGGCAATGGCGGCAAACAGCATGGTTGCGAGGCCGACGCCGACCTCGCCCCAACGGATGCCTTCAGGCGCGGGGCTGACGGTCATCGCTCCACCTACTTCTTCTTGAGGTCGAGTTCGCTCAGGATGGCGCTGATGCGAGTCGTTTCCGACGCGATGAACTTACCGAAGTCAGCGCCGGCCAGGAACGACTGCGTCCAACCCTTCTTTTCGACCTCGGCCTTCCAGGTCGGGCCGGCCATCATCTTCTCGATAAGGCCGATCAACGCCTTCTGCTGGTCGGGGGAGATGCCGGGAGCGCCGAACACGCCGCGCCAATTGCCGAGTTCGACATCGACGCCCTGTTCCTTGAGCGTCGGGGTGTCGATGCCCGGCATGCGGGTCGGCGAGGAGACGGCGAGGGCGCGGAGCTTGCCGGCCTTGATCTGTTCGGAGAACTCGCTGTAGCCCGAGATGCCGGCCGTGACCTGACTGCCGAGAAGAGCGGCCAGTGCGGGGCCGCCGCCGGCATAGGCGACGTAGGTGACCTTCTTGGGATCGACGCCGACCGCCTTGCCGATCAGGCCGGCGAGGATATGGTCGGTGCCGCCGGCCGAGCCGCCGGCCCAGGAGATCTTGCCCGGATCTGCCTTGAAGGCCGCGATGAGGTCGGCCATCGTCTTGTGCGGCGAGCCGGCCGGGACCACGATCACCTCGTATTCGTCGGTGAGGCGGGCGAGCGGCGTCGTATCGGTGAGCTTGAGCGGAGAATTGGCGGCGATCAGTGCGCCGACCATCACCATGCCGGCGACCATCACGGTGTCGCCCTGGCCCTTGCGGGTGAGGAAGCGGGGGAGACCAACGGCGCCGCCGGCGCCGCCGACGTTCTCGAACTTGAATTCCTTGATGACGCCGTCGGTCCGCATTGCCATTTCTATGGTGCGGCCGGTGCCGTCCCAGCCGCCGCCTGGGGCTGCCGGTATGAAGAGATTGAGCGCAGTCGGTGCCTGCTGAGCCGAGAGCGGAGCGGCGGCGGCGAGGCTTGCTGCGAGCATTGAGATGCAGATGGCGCGACGGGTCGTCATCAGGTCCTCCTCCTAATTCTATCTCCAAGCCTTGCCACAGGGGGCTGGAGGCTTCAAGCGGGAGGGCAGAAGCAGGACTTACTCATTTCTAGCCCATGGTGTAATTGGCGCGACCAACTGCACCTTTTCCGCCGAGTGACCGCTGCTGTGCCCCGCCCTATCTCGAAAATTCTCGTGTGCATCACCGAGGACTGGTTCGCGCTGTCACATTTCAAGCCGCTGCTGGCGACGCTGGTCGATCAGGTTCGTGGGGAGCGGGGTGGCGAAGTCGTCGTTGCTTGCCGGTCGTCCGGCCGGATGGGTGAGATCGAGGCGCTTGGTTGCCAGACGGTCGACTTCGATTTCAGGCGGTCGTCACTCCAGCCAATGGCGCAAGCGGATGTCGTGCGCCGGCTAACGGCTCTTGTCCGTAGTGAGAAGCCGGACGTGCTGCATGCCATCGCGATGCAGGTGCTGGTGGTCGCGAGCATCGCGACGCGGTTTGTAGCAGTGCCGCATGTGGTGTTGCATCTGACGGGGCTCGGGTTTCTCGGGATTTCGACGGGGCTCGCGGCGCGGGTGATCCGGCCGGTGGCGATGCTGGAGCTGGCGCGGATGCTGCGGGGGCCGGGGAACTGGCTGCTGGCGGAAAATCCCGACGACGTCACTTTCCTCAAAGAGGGGGGGGCGGATGCCAACGGGCGGCTCACGATCCTCGGCGGAGCCGGTATCGACGAGAACGAGTATCCGGCTCAGCCACCGCCTGGAAACAGGGTTCCGATCGCGGCGTTCGTCGGCCGCATGATCCGCTCGAAGGGCGTCGATGTGCTGGTCGAGGCGCAGCGGCTGCTCTCGCAGCGCGGCGTTGCGCTGGAGGTCGCGCTCTATGGCAAGACCGACGAGGACAATCCGGAAGCGGTGCCGCGGGCCCAACTGGAAGCTTGGGCGCGGCAGGGTGGTGTGACGTGGCATGGGCACGTCTCGAACGTGCGCGAGGTGTGGGCGCGGTCGGATATCGCAGTGCTGCCGGCGGTTACGCGCGAAGGTCTGCCGCGCAGCGTGCTCGAAGCGGCGGCAAGCGCGCGGCCGCTGGTGGTTACAGACGTGCCGGGTTGCCGTCATGTCGTACGCCGCGATATCGATGGGATCATCGTGGCTCCCGCCGACGCGCGGGCGTTGGCCGATGCGCTGGAGCGGCTCGCCGGCGACGCCGCCTTGCGCGCGCGGATGGGGGTTTCCGCGCGGCAGAGGGTGCTCGATGGGTTCACCATCGGGCACGTTCAGGCGGGCATCCGGGAGGCCTACGCGCAGCTTCGCGGTGGCAAGTAATGCTTTGCTTCGCGGGAATACCGTCGGGTTACGCAGCGCTACTAAAGCGCTTGTCCGGCGACTGCGGCGTATAATTGCGCCGGATCGCTGCCCGACGGCACTGCTAACCCGATCTACGATTGAGCGTGTCTTCGCTCAGGCGCGCAAGCGCGCTACGCTCATGCGAACAGGCCGCCGAACAGGAAGAATGCGCCGAGCAAGGCCAATGCGCCTGCGCCCCACAGCATCGCCACGATGCCGGTGATGATCGAGGCAGAAGCGACGACGATGGCAATCTGGAATGCGCCAGATGCCAACTCAAAGCGATAGTGCTTGATGCCGGCCTTGTCGCGCAGTGCTTCGGCGGCTTTGGCGCGGGCCATCAGCTCCTTGCGGCCTTCTTTGGTGTCCGGCTCGCTTTCCATGCGCTGTGCAGTAGCGCGGAAACGGGCGACGCGATCGGTCATGGCCTTGCGGCTCGCCTCGTTCGTCGCGCCTGATATCATCGTCTCCATCTCGTCGGCGGCGGTCTCTGCGATGGTTCGGCGGATCGTCTTGGCCTGGAAGAACGACCAGAGGTTCGAGGCTTCGATATTGCTCTGCAGCGTCTGGGTCTGAGCCTTCTGGCCGAGGATCTCGGCAACCGCGAGCATCAACGCTAGAATTGCAATGATCAGCGCGACTGTCTTGTTCTCGGCGCCATGCGCTCCTGGTCCGTGTCCGCCACTCATGCGTGAGTTCCCTGGTTGATGGTCGTCAGCGATTCAATGCCAGTGCTGCTGGTCAGAGGCAATCCCCGGGGCTGGCCGTGCGCACAAGCCACCTTGCCCGGCAGGCGGTTCCTGCCGATACTTGCATCTGCGAACGTTACAAATGGCGGCAAAGCATGGAAAATCTGAAGGTTATCGTTGTCGGTGCCGGGCTTGGCGGATTGACGGCGGCGGCTTGTCTCATCAGGGCTGGCCATGACGTCGACGTGTACGAGCAGGCGCCGGTCCTGGCGGAGGTCGGTGCGGGAATCCAGATCAGCGCCAATCCGATGCATGTGCTGGCCGATCTCGGGCTCAAGGACCAGATCATGGCCGTCGGTGTGCGGCCGGGCGCCTACGTCTTCCGGCTTCATGACACGGGAGAGGAGCTGCAGCGGTTCAATCTCGCGGCGGACCACGAGCGGATGCATGGTCAGCCCTACAATCAGATCCATCGCGCCGACCTGCACGAGATCATCGCGGCGAAGGTGCAGGCGCTGAAGCCGAGTGCGATCCATCTCAACGCACGGGCGACGCACTTCACCGAGAGCGACAAGGGCGTCGAGCTGTTCTTTGCCGACGGCACGAGCGCGAAGGGCGATGTGCTGGTAGGTTCCGACGGCCTCAAATCGGTCGTCCGCAAACAGATGTTCGGTGACCAGCCAGCGACTTACACCGGCGATGGTGCATGGCGCATCACGGTGCCGGTCGAGCGGGTGGCGAAACCGCATCTGGAACATGTGATGTCGGTGTTCATGGGGCCGGGCGGGCATTGCGTTTGCTATTACCTGCGCTCGGGCAAGCTCTTGAACTTCGTCGGATGCATCGAGACGGATGAAGTGTCCGAGGAATCGTGGACGGTTCATTTCCCTAAGGACCGGCTGCGGAAGGATCTCGCGGGCTGGCATCCCGCGATCCAGGCGATCGTGGAAGCCGCGGACGAAGACGGTTGTTTCCGCTGGTCGCTCCACAACAGGCCGCCGGTTCGCGACTGGAGCACCAAGCGCGTTACGATCCTGGGTGATGCAGCGCATCCGACATTGCCTTATCTCGCGCAGGGCGCGGCAATGGCGATCGAGGATGGCGCCGTGCTGACGCGCGCCTTGCAGATGGAGGGTTCGATACCGGCGGCGTTGCAGCGCTATCAGCGCAACCGCATCGACCGGACGGCCCGCGTGGTCGAGACCTCTACCTTCAACCGCCGGCTGTTTCATCTGCCGTCTGTTGCAGAAATGCGCGCGGCGTTCGCCAACCGCAAGGAGGGCGAGGATCGCAACGCTTGGCTCTATTCCTACAATCCCTTGACGGTAGATTTGGTGTAGGCTGCACGGAAAGTGAAGCCTCCTTGGGACTGGTCGGATCGAGCGTTGGCGGCAGATGGCCGCCCCTCTCCCCGTTTCGCAGAGCTTCACGGGGAGAGGGAGACCTATGGAAACGCTCGGCCATCTGGCGAACGGATTCTCGATCGCGCTGACGCCCATCAATCTCTTGTGGGCGTTCGTCGGCGTGACGCTCGGCACCGCGATCGGCGTGTTGCCCGGGCTCGGGCCAGCGCTGACGATCGCGCTGCTGCTGCCGCTGACCTACAAGGTGAGCGCAACGGCTGCTTTCATTCTGTTCGCGGGCATCTACTACGGGGCGATGTACGGAGGATCGACGACGTCGATCCTGCTCAACACGCCGGGCGAGAGTGCCACCATCGTCACCTCGCTCGAGGGGAACAAGATGGCGCGCAAGGGCCGGGCCGGTGCGGCGCTGGCGACGGCCGCCATCGGGTCGTTCATCGCCGGTACGATCGGCACGATCGGGATCACGTTTCTCGCGGGGCCGGTGGTCGAACTGGCGCTCAAGTTCGGGCCGGCGGAATACTTCTCGCTGATGGTGCTGGCGTTCGTCACTGTTTCGGCGGTGCTGGGCAACTCGGCGATCAAGGGCATGATCTGTCTGTCGCTCGGCATGTTCCTGGGGTTGATCGGCATCGACCTGCAAACGGGGCAAGCGCGGTTCACGTTCGGCATCACGGAGCTGCTCGACGGCATCAATGTGATCGTCGTGGCGGTCGGACTGTTCGCGGTCGGAGAGACGCTCTATCTCGCCGTCTATGGTAAGCGGGATGACGGCGACGTGCTGGTCGTGAAAGACTCGATCTGGATGTCGAAGGAGGACTGGAAACGGTCCGTAGGGCCGTGGTTCCGAGGCTCAGCCATTGGCTTCCCGATCGGCGCGATGCCGGCAGGCGGCGCCGAGATCCCGACGTTCCTGTCGTACTGGATGGAGAAGAAGCTATCGAAGCATCCGGAAGAGTTCGGGCACGGGGCCATCGAAGGTGTAGCGGGGCCGGAGGCTGCGAACAACGCAAGTGCGGCGGGCGTCCTGGTGCCGATGCTGGCGCTGGGCCTGCCGACTTCGGCGACGGCGGCGATCATGCTGTCGGCGTTCCAGAGTTACGGCATCAATCCGGGGCCGCTGCTCCTCGTGCAGCAACCGGATCTGGTGTGGGGGCTGATCGCCTCGCTCTACATCGGGAATGTGATGCTGCTGGTGCTGAACCTGCCGCTGGTCGGGCTGTGGGTGCAGATCCTGCGCATCCCCTCGCCGCTGCTGTACGGCGGCATCCTGATCTTCGCGACGATCGGCACCTACGGCATCTCGCGATCCGTGGTCGATCTCGTCTTCTTGTACGCGATGGGTGGCGTCGGCTTCCTGATGCGGCGGTTCGATTTCCCGACCGCTCCGGTCATCATCGGCATGATCCTGGGGCCGCTCGCCGAGCAGGAATTCCGCCGCGCGATGACGATCAGCCAGGGCGACTGGATGATTTTCGTGCAAAAGCCGCTGTCGCTGGCGTTGTTGATCGTGGCGCTCGTCGCCGTGCTCGGGCCGAAGCTGTGGGCGATGCGTGGGGCGAAGGTGGGGTAGGTGGTTTGTAGGGTGTGGTAGCGCGACAGCGCGTACCGCACCGGTTGGGCGTGGGAAGGTGCGGTACGCTTCGCTACCGCACCCTACGGTTTGGGTTGCGGTGTTGGGGCCGAAGCTGTGGGCGATGCGTGGTGCGAAGGCGGCCTAGGTGGTTTGTAGGGTGCGGTAGCGCGACAGCGCGTACCGCACCGGTCGGGCGTGGGAAGGTGCGGTACGCTTCGCTACCGCACCCTACGGTTTGCGTTGCGGTGGTGGGGCCGAAGTTGTGGGCGATGCGTGGGGCGAAGGCGGCGTAGGTGGTTTGTAGGGTGCGGTAGCGCGACAGCGCGTACCGCACCGGTTGGGCGTGGGAAGGTGCGGTACGCTTCGCTACCGCACCCTACGGTTTGGTGGGCAGGGTGTCAGACCCACCGGGTCTGACACCGATGTGGGTCAATGCCCCCCGCCATCCTTCTTGCGGGCGTGGCCGCGGCCGATTTCGGTGTTCATGGGAACGTCGTTGCGGCGTTGCTGGGCGATGATGTCGCCGGTGGTCCAATAGTCGCCCTTCACGGCGCGGTCGGCCATGATCTCGAAGTCCTCGGTCCAGTCGCCGAGCGAATAGCCGAACCACGGGCCTTGCGGGTTGAGCGGCGGCAGGCCGAGTTCTTCCCAGATGCCCTTCGCCTTCTCCATGTATTCCTTCTTGGGGAGCGAGATCGGCGGGAAGTCCTCTTTCAGCGTGGCGTCGAAGCACACGGACGCGTCGATGCCGCCATTGCGCATGCTGCGCGGGCCGTGGCCTTGGTCGCGATGCTGCATCACCTGCATGTCGAGCACGGGGTTGCAGCGGTAGGCCATGGCCCACCACACCGCGTCCATGTTTTCCGGATCGATGTCGTCGTTGATGGCGATAACGAACTTGCCCATCGCGCGGTTCTGCGCGATCAGGCCGTAGATCGCGCGCCAGACTTCGACGGAGGGCGTGTCGCGTTCGATGACGAGGATGACGAGCTTGCGCAGGTTGGTCAGCGGTTCGTGCAGGAACACGCGCTTGACGCACTTGAGGCCGAGGCCGTTGCGCAGCGCGTTGAGAAGCATCGGCTCCATGCCGACCTTCTTGATGAGGCTGCTTTCAGAAGGCGTGACCTGGCTGATGATCGAGGTCAGCACGGCCTTCTTGCGGCGCGTGATGCACGTCACGTCCATGAAGGCGTTGTATTCCTGCAGGTTCACGTGGCCGTGGCTCTCGCCGAACGGCGCTTCCGGCTCCAGCCATTCGGTGTCGATGTAGCCTTCGATGACGATCTCGGCTTCGGCGGGGACGAGCAGATCGACGGTCTTCGCCTTGACGAGATTGATCGGCGAGCCGACGAGGCCGCCTGCGACATCGAACTCGTCGACGTGCTCGGGCAGCTTCTGGTTCGACGTGAAGGTGACCGCGGGCGGCGCGCCGAGGATGACGGCGGCGGGCATCTTCTTGCCCAACGCCTTGTACTTGAGCCAGTGGGTGTAGATGCCGGGGCGAAGCTCCAGCGACGGGTTCATGCCGAGGCGCTTCTTCGTCTTGATCTGGCCGCGGTAGTTGCCGAGGTTTTGGACGCCGGTATCTGGGTCCTTGGTGATGTACTGCGACAGCGTGGTGTAGGGCGCGTTGTCCCAGCCGGGGGTCGACATCGGCACGGGGATGCCGTCGAGGCCCTGGCCGGGCTTATCGAGGTCGGCGCCCTGGTAGACGATCTCCTGGCACGGCGCGTTCTCGACGATCTTCGGCTTGATCGGGTTGTTCTCGGCCTTGACCCATGTCTCGGCGATCTTGTCGAGCGGGCAGCCCAGGCCGATGCGGTAAATCTCGCGGCTGGCGGCGAGGCAGCCGACGATCACGGGGATGTCGAACTTGTTGCCCTTGGCGTCGTGGACGTTGGTGAACAGGAACGCCTTGCGCTCGCTCTCCTTGAAGCCACCGCGGAACTGCCAGCGCACCAGCGGGTGCATCTCGGTGTCTTTGCAGATCGGGCGGTCGACCTCGATGAGCAGTCCAGCCTTGCGGAGGGCGTCGATGTGGTCGTGAAGGTCGGGATAGGCGCGGGGTGGGGCGGCGGCGTCAGCCTTGTTGGTTTTGTCGGAGGTAGGGGACTTCGGCATCGGCTCGGCCTCGCAGGAATTGAGATGCGGTTTCATTTCGGAGGGCGGCAGCGCAAAATCTTGCCGCGTTCATGCTCTCGCGATAGCATCTCTGTGCCCGGTGTCAAATGGGACGCCAAGCGAAAGGGCCGGATCTGGCGATCCGGCCCTGCTGGCATTGACGAAGTACGGTAAAGTCAGGCATTGCCCGGGCGTTGGCGCGCGCGGTTGGCGATGACCGCGAACGGGCCTTGGAAGCTCACCTGCATCATGCGCCAGTCCTCCGCGCTAGTGCGGTCGCTGCGTGCAATGTTGTCGTCCAGGCGCTTCACGAGGCGGAGCAGGTCCTCCTCCTCTGGTGACGGGCGGGCCGTATCGGCTTCGAACTGCCGTTCCAGCTTCTGGCGGATCGACTTCAGCTCGCGTTCGACCGGGCCGCCAGGAAGCAGGACGATGATCGCCAGGTTGCGGAGCACGTCGTCGTAGGCTGCGTCGAGAGCTTCGCTGCCGTGCTTTACCTTGGCTTCGGCAGTTCCAACCAGCTGTGCGTACATCTGATCGACCACGCCCTGAGCGGCCCTCTCTCGCTCGTCGATCAGCCGGTCGAGTGCGCGGTTGGAGCGCTGTACGGCCTTGAAAGCTTCGCTTGCGGCGAGGGCTGCTCCGAAGGCCTCGCCTGAAATCGCGAGGTAGTTGTCGGCGGGCACGCCGAGCGCTTCAACCAGGGTTCCTATGAAATACTGCTCCAGGTCGGCGCTGCTACGTTGACTGGTCGACGGGCGCGCGCCCTGTTGTTGTGTCGCGTTGCTGAAACCGGCCAACGCCGGACGCTGGGCTTGCGGCGGCAAGGCGGGTTGTTGGACGTCGAGCCGCCCGCCGTTGGCGGTGGCTTGCCGATCGGGTGCGCCGAGCTGCGGGGCGTAGCTGCGCTGGCCGGTGCGGTGGGCGGCGGACGAGATCAGCAGCAGCGTCTTGTAGAGCTGCTTGT
>CANJPN010000040.1 GCA_947475855.1 Bradyrhizobiaceae bacterium | reverse complement strand
TCGCGTGGCCGTCTGCGCTCGTGGAGGCAGCTCCGACGGCCACGCTCGGTCTGGCGCCAAAACCAACTCTAAACTAACATTACACCCGGACCACTCGATGGGGGCTGGTCAGGACGGCTCTCACATCGGTATGGCGCAAAGCCAGTGAGAGTTCCTCGGGGTCGCTGAACTCGGCTGCTACTGCCCGTTCCATCAACACCTCACCAATCGATCAAGAAACGCCTGGGACCAGCATTTTTGAGCGGTATTGCTATAGCTCTGAACAGCGCTCAAATCTACCGTCTTAGTCGCATCTAACACAGGGCGGGTGCCATCGCTTTTTTAATGTCCTGTCGACAAACTTGAATTCACTCAGAAGGGAGGAGCCGATGGGCGACGAGGCGGAGCGACTTGGAGCGACGACGCGGCGTGACTTGCTGACCTTGGCTGCTGGCGCCGCAGGTGCCTTGGCAAGTCCATCTTTCATCGGCAGCGCACAGGCACAGAGCTCGAAACGCCAGTCCGACGCGGCGAGGCCGCGCAACAGAAGGTCCGGACGCCCGAACATCTTGTTCGTTTTCACGGATCAGGAGCGCTATCGCAGCAGCTGGCCGAAAGGCTTCAGCCTCCCCGGCCACGAGAACTTGCAGCAGCGAGGGGTGACTTTCGAGAACCACCACTGTCCGGCGACCATGTGTACGTCATCGCGCAGCGTGATGCTGACGGGCTTGACGACGGTCGACAACGGCATGTTCGAAAACAGCAATGTTCCTTATGTGAAGGATCTTTCGACCAAGATCCCCACCATTGGACATATGCTGCGCAAGCTGGGGTACTACACCGCCTACAAGGGCAAGTGGCATCTCAATCGCAACTTCGACAACAACGACGAAATGCTGCTGACCGCGGAGATGGAGAAGTACGGCTTCGCCGACTACTTCCATCCCGGAGATATCATCGGACACACCCGTGGAGGCTACAACTACGATCATCTTGTGGCAGGTAGCGCAGTCACCTGGCTCCGCAAGAAGGGACAGGGCCTGACGGCAGACGCCAAGCCATGGGCGCTGTTCGTCAGCCTCGTCAATCCGCACGACGTGATGTACTTCAACACGGATCTGCCGGGCCAGAGTGTGCAGGATACGGGCAACCTCCTCGAGCATGCGGCTCGCGCGCCCGACCATCCGCTTTACAAGGCCACCTGGGACGAGCCGTTGCCCAAGACCTTGCTCGAGCCGATGAACGCGCCGGGCCGGCCGAAAGCTCACGGCGAATTCCTGAAGTGCTGGGACTACTATCTCGGCCACATTCCGCTGGAAGCGGATCGCTGGAAGCGCTTCAGCGATTATTATTTGAATTGCTTGCGCGCGGTCGATCAACAGGTGAACTACCTGCTGCGGGAACTCGATTCGCTGGGGCTGTCCGAGAATACCATCATCGTATTCACTTCGGATCACGGTGAGGCCGGCGGCTCGCACGGGCTGCACGGCAAGGGGCCGTTCGCCTACAAGGAAACCATGCATCTGCCGCTGCTCTTTGTGCACCCGGATGTAAGGGGTGGGCAGACCACAAAGGCGCTAAGCGGGCACATCGACCTCGTGCCGACGCTGTTGTCGATGGCCGGCGCCAAGCCCGCGCAGGCGGCCGAGTTCGCGGGGCGTGAACTGCCCGGCAAGGATCTCTCGCCCGTGTTCTCCAATCCGCGAGCGGCAAAGGTCAATCAGGTCCGCGAAAGCGTCCTGTTCACCTTCTCAGGCATGGCGACGAACGATAGCGAGGTGCTGCGCATCGTCTCGGAAGCCAAGGTGCTCGGCAGAAAGCCGATCGCCCAAATGATCAGGGAAGGCTATCGGCCAGACATGAAGAAGCGCGGCTCGCTGCGCACTGCCTTCGATGGGCGTTACAAGTTCACTCGCTATTTCGCTCCAGGAGAGCGCAACAGTCCGAAGTCGCTCGAAGACCTCTATCAGAATAATGACGTGGAGCTCTTCGACCTCCAGACCGATCCCGACGAAGTCCGCAATCTCGCGATCAATCAGAAAGCCAACGCCAAGCTGATCATGACGATGAGCGAAAAGCTGGAAGCGGTCATCAAGGCCGAGATCGGAAAGGATGACGGCCGCGAGATGCCGAACATCCCAACCGTCGACTGGTCGATCGAAAAGGTCGATCTTTAATCGAAGACGGCGCTGGGGGTTGCGTTACCCAGCGCCGCCCCACTGCCGGTGTCCTTCACATGCAAAGTTGTAATTTTGCGTCCTGTGATCACCTCTCGTGACCGCCCCCGTGTAGCCCCATGGTACAATTGCTCGCGTCCGAATTGGGTCAACAAGAGCCGGTCAGGCCACTCCGGCTTCGACAGCAGCAGCTTCGCAAGAGGACATGAGGCGAAGGCAGGCCTGGCTCGTCAGCGCCCGATCGCCCGACCGAATGTCTGTTCAACGATGAGGAACGCCGAACCTGAGAAACAAAAAAGAGTGGGCTTCAGGGATACATCCCTCACGGATGCCTCCCATGGTCGCCAATTCAGTCTGTTGAAGGTCCACGATCTCAGACCTGCGTGCCCTGCCGTTCGCTCCGACCCGATGGAGCCGCGCTCGCGCACTGACGCTACTAGGCATAAACACGGATCTCGTGAATCTCGCCCAGCGACCACTCGCTCCCATGCATCGCGCGGAGCCAGACCGGCATGAACTGCCGCCGCCCTAAACGATCTTGCCGGGATTGAAGATGCCGAGGGGGTCGAGCGTGCGCTTGATCTGGCGCATCACCTCGACACCGGCGCCGTGCTCGGCGGCCATGTAGGCCATCTTGCCCTGGCCGACGCCGTGCTCTCCGGTGCACGTGCCATCCATGTCGAGCGCGCGCTCGGCGAGGCGCTTCAAGAATCCCTCGACCGTTTCCCGCTCGGCCGCGTTGCTCGCATCGAGCACCACGCTGCAGTGGAAGTTGCCGTCACCCGCGTGGCCCGCGATGGGCGCGATCAGGCCCGTGGCCGCGATGTCGGCCTGGGTCGACAGCACGCAGTCGGCCAGGCGGGAAATCGGCACGCACACGTCGGTGGCGAGCACGTCCTTGCCGGGCCACGTCGTCTTGACCGCGAAATAGGCCTCATGGCGGGCCTTCCACAATCGGCGGCGGTCAGCCTCGGCTTCGGCCCACTGGTAATCGATTGCGCCTTCGGTCTCGGCCAATGCCTTGAACTGCGCGATGCCGTCCTCGGCGGAGGCCTTCGAGCCGTGGAACTCGAGGAAAAGCGTCGGCGCCTCCGCCAGCGACAGCTTGGAGTGCACATTGATGGCGCGGATCTGCATCTCGTCGATCAATTCGACCCGCGCCAGGCCGAAACCGCCGAGCTGGATCGCCTGGATGACGGTGTTGCACGCCCCCTCGAGCGATCCGAACCGGCAAACGGCGGCCAGGATTACCTCGGGCACGCCGTAGAGCCTGACGGTCAGCTCGGTGATGATGCCGAGCGTCCCTTCGGCCCCGACGAGCAGCCGCGTCAGGTCGTATCCCGCCGCCGACTTGCGCGCGCGCCGTGCCGTGCGCACGACGCTGCCATCGGCCATCACGGCCGTCACATTGAGCACGTTTTCGCGCATCGTGCCGTAACGCACGGCATTGGTCCCCGACGCCCTGGTCGAGGCCATCCCTCCGAGCGTTGCCGTTTCAGCACCGGGATCGACCGGGAAGAACAGGCCCGTGTCGCGCAGCTGAGCATTGAGCTCCGCCCTGGAGATGCCAGGCTCGACCACACAGTCGAGGTCGCGTTCGTTGACGCGCAGCAGCCGGTTCATCCGTGAGAAATCGAGCGAGATTCCGCCCGCGGGCGCATTGACGTGCCCCTCGAGCGAGGTGCCTGCCCCGAACGGGATCAACGGGACACGATGGGCCGCGGCGATACCGACGATGTCAATGACTTCGGCTGCCGATTCGACAAAAAGCACGGCGTCCGGAGGCTGGTTCTCGATCCACGTGAGAGTGTGGCCGTGCTGACGCCGCAACGCCTCCCCGGTCTGCAGCTTGTCGCCAAAGCGTTGCTTCAATATGCCCAGCGCCGTCGAAATGGCGACAGGATCACCCTGCAAGACGGCATTGTTTCCCACCGCGTGCGCCTCGGCCATGCCGTCCTCCCGATTGCATTTTTTTGACAACGCATGTGGCCTGGGCGCACCACGCGCCGCCAATTCGTTTCCAGGGGCTTGCGTGCCCATAGTTCGATTCGCCTGAAGGCAATTTGCAAAACGCTGTGCAATCCTCATCTTATCCAGCGTTTCCAGCATGTTTTCGATACACAGTGGTTGCGGTTCAGGCTTCGGCTTCGTCCCCATTCGACCTGTGGCGACGGGCTTTCATTCATGATGTTTTTGAAGTAGCACTACGCACATGGGTCTGACAAAGGCCCGGGGGCGAGCAGGTGCTGTGGCTTGTTTGCCGTAAGGGTGTCACTCATTGCGCTGGCGTGTCCAACGTAACAGGTGTCTTTGCGGCTCAATTCACCTCAGGCTCGGAAAAAACGTTCATGGCGGGGCACCATAGACGGGCTTTCGCCGTACTTGAGTAGTAGAACGTCTTTTGAGCAGTAGAACAAGGAGTGCTTGTGCATGTTCGGGCGTGTGGTTGTAGCCGGTCTGGCCCTTGCGGCGACCGGTGTTCTGTCGGGCGCATCAGCGCAAGACCGATGGATCAAGATCGGCTCGTTCGACGCCGACCTTAGCCGTGGCTCTCAGGCCGTGGATCTGAAGGGCGCCAAGGGCTCCTTCAAGGCTTTCCGCGTCAACATCGTTCAGGGTGAAGCTAAGCTCATCAACATTCAGGTTCGCTACCTGAATGGTCAGGCGCATAACGAGCGCCGGACGATCAACTTGCTCCGCAACGAGCGCACGAAGTCGATGGACCAGCGCGGCGACGAGCGGTTCGTCGAAGGCGCGACGGTGTGCTTCGAAAATGGACAGCGCGGCAACGCGAAGTTCGAGGTATTCGGCCTGCAGAGCCGCAAGGGTGGCAGTGCCGCTCGTCCGGCGATCACGCAGGGTATCACGTGGCTAGCAGCCTGCCCCGGCGCAGCAGCTGTATCGGCCGCCCCGACTACGGGACCGATCGCAACGACGCCGACCGCGCCAATCGCGCAAACGGCTCAGCCCGGTAGCGTTTTGCCAGGTGGTGCAGTATTGTTCGGCGTGCAGAACGTCGGCTTCCTTCGCGATCGCGACGTGATCCGCGTCGGCGCGAACCTGGGCCAGTTCGACCGCATCCAGCTCCGCGTTCTCGACAACGACGTGTTCATCAACGAACTCGACGTGAACTATGTCGACGGCACGTCGCAGAAGCTGGTTGTCAACTCCGACATCAAGCAGAACACGCGGACGACGTGGCTCAATATCACGGGCACGAAGTTCATCAAAGACATCAACATGAACTATCGTTCGCGCGCCAACTTCAAGGGCCAGGCGCGGATCGAGGTCTACGGCCAGATCGCAGAAGGTTGGCTCGGACCGAACGGCCGTGGCCGCCAGTTCAACGAAGGTTGGGTCCTTCTTGGTGCCCAGACCGCCGGCCGCTTCCTGCGGGCAGAGGTCGACCGGATCGAAGTCGGTCGCAATGAGGGCCTGTTCAAGCGGGTTCGCATCACCGTCAAGGACCGCGCTCTGGTGTTCGACGAAATGCGGATCGTTTACGGCAACGGCGAGGAAGAGGTGATCCCGGTCAAGACGACCGTTGCCGCCAACTCCACGTTCGGCCCCGTCGACCTCAAGGGTGGCAACCGCGTTATCCGCGAGATTCGCGCCCGGTACCGCTCGGCCATCGTCGATGCCAAGGCCGTCGGCCGCGGCGCCGCCGTGGTGGAGATCTGGGGTCAGCACTAAGGCTACCTAGGCTCGTCTGCATTGAAATGCGAAGGGCTGCCATCAGGCGGCCCTTCGTCGTTTCGGGATCGCGAAGGAATGCTGATGGCGGCCTTGCGGTGACAGCGGCCGCGCGGCGCCTGGGCACAACGGGATTCCTTCATTCCCCGTGGGGGCGACACTCGGCATGCGAAACGGGGCATGCTTCCGACCTGCTGCGGCAAGAGAACGTATCGCAGCGACGATCGCCTGCTCTCCGTCGGGTATTTCCAGCCAGCCCCCGTCACGATTTCCCAAGTGAGACTTGGCAACCATTCGCATCCCGCAAGATTGCACTAAACCCAGGGTCGGGACATTCCCTCGCGAGCCCGGCGGGAACCGAAAAGCATCCACTTCGAATGAGTACGGCCTTCAAAGCCGCAGCACCCTCAGCCAGCGCATGACGTCGAGCAGGCTCATAGCCGCGGCGGCAACATAGGTGAGCGCTGCTGCGCGCAAGATCTGCCGAGCAGCAGGTTCATCCTCGGGGCGCAGCACCTTGGCGGCCGACAGCAGGGGCAGCGCCCGTTTGAAGCTCGCATCGAACTCGACGGGCAGCGTGACTGCGTGGATCAGAATCGCGAAACTCATGATGAAAAGTCCCGCCATCATCTCGAGCATGAGGGCGACCGGCGACTTCAAAAGGATCAGCATCAGTGGTGCCGCCAGCATGATCACCGCACCGAACTTCTCGACTTTCAGAGCGTGCGCCGCCAAGCGCTGCCGCGCGGCGAGGGGACGGTAGCCGGTCGCGTCCTGCATCGCGTGTCCGACCTCGTGGGCCGCAATCACGGTGGCAGAGAGCGATCGGCCGGTAAAATTCTCCTTACCGAGGCGGACCGTCTTGGCCTCTGGATCGTAGTGGTCCCCAAGTGTCGTTTCTTCGACGTTGACGGAAGTCAGCCCCATGCGGTCGAGAAGCGTGCGAGCCATTCCGCCGCCAGTCAGGGCCAAGTCCGGGCGATCATGGGCGTGGGCAGCGATAACCCGGCGAACCCACATCTGTGGCACGAACACCAAGCCGAGGATTACAGCGACCAGGATCAGCGCAATCGCCACGAGTGCCTCCTTCGCTGTGCGCCGGCTTCAGCAACGCCAATCCGGGTGGCAACTGCACCCTAAGCGAGCGTCAAAGCGGCTACCCGCGCGCCAACTTTTTGAATTTCCGGATCACCATGTCGCGTTTCAACCTCGACATGAAATCGATGATGAGTCGGCCATCGAGATGATCGAGTTCGTGCTGGATCGCCGTCGCCAAAAGGCCGTCGGCATCCAATTGCTGCTGGCGCCCTTCGCGATCGATGTAGCGAACCGTCAGCGTCGATGGCCGTTCGATTTCGACCCGGATGTCAGGAAGAGAAAGGCAGCCTTCCTCATAGGGTGCCAGCGTATCGCCGAGCTTGATGATCTCGGGGTTGATCATCACGATCGGGTTTGCCTCTTCCTTCTCCTTCTCGGTGACATCGAGCACGAGAAGGCGACGCGGAACGGCAACCTGCACCGCTGCCAGTCCGATGCCGGGAGCCTCGTACATGGTCTCGAGCATATCGTCTGCAAGACGCCGGATTTCGTCGTCAACCCGCTCGACGGGAGCCGACGTGGCGCGCAGGAGCGGATCGGGAAGAGTGATGATGGCCAGTTTTGACATGCGCTTGAGATAGGTTAGGTCGGTGGAGTGGTCAATCGCGGAGCCATTGCGGCCGCGATCCGGGAGGAATGCAGATGAGATCACGCTCCAACCAGCGAATCGGTTCGGTCACAGTTAATGTAGTATTGCGTTGCAACAACGACCAGCTTGGTAATCAGATCGATGGCTAAGCCCTGCGATGGGGCAGGTTTCCTGGAGCAGTATCTGATCAGACGCGATCGCCACATGTGATCGACTGACCGGATAAAACTGCTCTGGTCTTTTGAATGTAGAGCATCTTTGTCCGACAGGAGAATTGCGGAGGCGGTTCTGTCGGGTCGTGCGATGTCCAGACTGCTGGAGGATCGATTGTCGATCACGGGGACAAGTCGAACTGTCGTGACGGCATTGTGCGTCAGCGTGGTGGTGGCAGTTGCCAAGCTGACGGCGATGCTCGAGTCGAGCACCTCATCGTCGTTGGCCAGCACCGTTCATTCCTTGATCGACACCTCATGCTTGGGTTTGCTGTTCCTTGGTACCTGGCATGTAAAGGCTGGGACGGGCACCTTGCCCATTCGCAGGCCTGACAGCGTATTATATTTCTGGAGCTTCGTCGTCGCGATCCTGCTGTATGCGATGGGGGGTGGGATCGCTCTATTTGGAGGGGTGGAAAGGCTTGCGAGGCCCCAGCCCCTCGTCGCCCCGGCCAAGGACCTGCTGATACTTGCGGTTGCTGCAGCAGCCGGAGCGCTGATCGCGCTGATGGCAATGCGCGAACTGCGATTGTCACGACCTCCCATCGATTTGCCGCAGGCCGCCGTATGCCGTCCAAGCGCGGCGCCAACTTTGACGGTGCTCGTCATCTCCGCGGCAACTATTGCCGGCAATGCGCTTGTCCTGATGGGCCAACTGACGGCTGCCAACGGCGGCGACCAGCGGTCGGACCCGTTCTCGGCAATTGCCGTGGGACTGGTCATGTCAGCGGTGGCGGCGTTCATGGCCATCGAAGTCAAGAAGCTGCTTGCCGCCGTCCCAGCCTCTGAGGGCGCGGCAGGTTCCATACCGGAACATTCGCAGCCCGATAATGGACCGCTAGCGGTCGCGGTTGCGACAGCCATGCCCGTTCTGGAAACGAAATCCTTGCCGGCGAGCCCCGAGACCGACGCCAGCAGGTCGCCGACCCGCGAAGGACCAGCCTCGAACAAATCACCGCAGGCGACCAGCTCGAGCGGACCAAATCAAAAGCCCGCAGTCTCCATGCGCCATGCCGGCCCCAAGGGGCGCGGGAAGCGCCGGCGCTAGAGTTGCATCCGCTTTCTTCTTGAGTCCTGCTGCTAGGCTACTGATGGCATGCGCTATTGTGCGCTGCACAATTCAACGTGAGCTGTGCTATCGGTAGAAGCGCATGAGCTCGGTCAACGGCGGGGCTCCAGTCTCACCACCCGTTGCACCAGTCAGCCTGGTTGGCAAACCGGCAGGCTAACCGGGTGCCAAGCCTGCAGCGGCTGCGCGAATTGAAACTCTCTACAGACCGCGCGGTAAGCGTATGACAATCTTCAGCGTTTAACTGAACACCGAAGGGATGGCATTGATTGTCCACAGGTACTATATAGGGAGCGGTGCTAAGTTAGTTGCGTGCAATGGACGCTCCGACCCGACCGGCGGGAGAACACTTTAAAAACCATCTCGGCATCGGAACGCGCTGCCGCTTGGCACTGCGACAGATGAAGCAGGGCTCCAATCTGCCCGACTTAGGTCTGAATCGGTCAGCATACGGTGTGCTTGCCCATTATCGAGCATGCAGGTTCCGTGGACCTAGGTCCGCGATAAGTCGGTGCCAGCGCACCAACACGTCGAGATCCTCGCTGTCCTCTGAGAGGACGGCACGAAGAGTAAGCCAGTTCAGGTAGTCGATTGCGTCCGCGATGATCCTCACACTTGCCATAAAGAATCTGTTTCACGACCGGATCAGGCTGGCGGTTACGCTCGTCGGTATCCTGTTCTCCGTCGTGCTCGTCTCGGTGCAGCTCGGTCTGTATTACGGCGCCCGCAAAATGATCGTGGCTATGGTAGACAATGCCAACGCCGATCTCTGGGTGACCGCCTATGGAGCCAAGAGCTTCGAGGAAGGCGGCGTGCTTCTCAACCAGAAAGACCGTCACGCTGCACTTTCCGTTCCCGGTGTTGCATCTGCGGTGCCATTGTATGTTCACTTCTCCGAATGGCGCAAACCCGGCGGTGGCAGCACATCGACGATCATCGTCGGTTTCAATCCTGAAGACGACGGCCTGAGGCCGTGGGGTTTGATCGCAGGCGACGAATCTTCGATCGCAGAGCCCGGCGGCGTTGCCGTCGATCGCACTTATCTCAACGATCTCGGCATCATCGGCATCGGTGACACCGCGCAGATCGACTTTGGCCGCGTCCGCGTTACCGCGATTACCGAGGGCATTCGCTCGTTTACAATGTCCCCGTTCGTTTTCACCACGCTGAATCGCGCTCGCGCTCTGCAGAACCAACCCAGCGACGCGTTCTCCTATTTGTTGGTGAAGCTTGCTCCCGGCACGGATATGGCTCGCGCACGAACGGTTCTCGCGGAGCGCCTGGGCAACCGCGAAGTGCTGACGAAATCAGAGTTTCGTGATCGCAGCTTGCAGCAATGGCTGTTCTCGACTGGTGCCGGCGTGGCGCTGATCGGCGGAGCGCTGCTCGGCCTGCTGGTCGGCACCGTGATCGTGGCTCAGACGCTCTATTCCAGCACGAAGGACCACTTGACCGAGTTCGCGACGCTGCGCGCACTCGGATCCTCCGCCGGCTACATCCATCGGGTGATCCTCACTCAAGCGGCGTTCAGCGCGATTATCGGATACTGCCTCGGCATGGCTATTGCGCTCGCGATCACCACATTGAGCGAGGCGACCGCGCTGCCTCTTTTAATGACGCCTTGGCTCGCCGCCGGACTGTTCGCGATCACGATCGGCATGTGCGCCGTGTCCGCGATCTCCGCCATTCTAAAAGTCACCAAGATCGATCCAGCGATGGTGTTCAGCCGATGAAGAGTGAACCCGTACTCGAGGCGACCGACATCGTCAAAGAGCTCGGCCAGGGTGCTGGCAAAGTTCGCGCGCTCAAGGGCGTGAGCTTGTCGCTGATGCCCGGCGAACTCACGTTGCTCATGGGACCGTCCGGCAGCGGCAAGACCACGCTGCTATCGATCCTGGGCTGCATCCTGGCGCCATCGGCGGGCTCGGTTACGCTGGCGGGCCAACGCGTCGACGGCTTGGATCCGGAAGCGCTCGCGGGAGTCCGCCGGCGCAACATCGGCTTCATCTTCCAGTCGTACAATCTGTTCCCCACGCTTACCGCTCTGGAAAACGTGCGGCTCGCGCTGGACGTTCGGGGCATGTCGGCCGCTGAAACCGTGATCCGCGCTGAAACCGCGCTCCGCGAGGTCGGTCTCGGGCATCGCCTGCAGAGCTATCCGCGCAACATGTCAGGCGGAGAGCAGCAGCGAGTGGCCGTTGCGCGTGCCCTCGCGGGCGACCCGGCCGTTATCCTGGCTGACGAGCCGACCGCGGCTCTGGATAGTGAGAACGGGCATCAGGTGATGGCACTGCTTGCACGCATAGCGAAGGAAAAGGGGCGCGCGGTGCTTGCCGTTACCCACGACCCTCGCACCCATTCATACGCCGATCGCATCGTTCGCATCGAGGACGGTTTGATCAGCGGCGAAGAACGCCGCGTCGAGACCGGCGAGAACATCACTCGCTACGATCTGACAAGAAAGAGAAAAGCCAATGGATAAGGCTCCGAAAGTAAATTCCACCGCGGCCACACTGGTGGTGGCGGCGATGGCAGCCGGCGCTATTGCGCTCGCCGTTGAGAACTGGCGCTCGAACCCGAAGCTGGCACGCACTGCAGCAGAGCTTTCGCTCACCGCTGCGACGGCGGTACCGGCTGCGCAGGCGCAGCGCCAACCGGCCGCAAGCCGTGCCGGCGGGTGGTCGGCTTCCGCGTCGGGCCGTGTCGAGCCCCGCGACGGCGAGGTTCGTATCGGCGCGCAAATGCCCGGCAAAGTTGCGCAGGTGCTCGTGCGTATGAATGATACCGTGAAGGCGGGCGATCTGCTTGTGCGTCTTTCCGACGAAGAAGTCATGGCCAAGTTGTCGGGCGCCATGGCGGAAGCTTCCGTGCGTCGCAGGGAACGCGACTCGGATCCTGCGGTGAAGCTTGTCGCGGATCGCCGCGCGGCCGAGGATGCCCAGTCTTTTGCCGAGCGAGCAGCGTTCAAAGCCCGTGTCGATCTGGACAAGTTACAGATGACTGCCGGTACTGCGGCCAAGGATATCGAAGCGGCACGCACGGTCCTTGCGGAAGCCGTCGACAAGGTCGAGCAGGAGAAGGCCAACGTTCGGCGTGTGTCTGCGCAAGCAGGCATGCCATTGCCGACGCGCCTCGAAGCGAGCCTCGCCGTCGCTCGAGCAGAATTGTCGGCGCTGGAACAGGCGGTCGATCGTACACGGGTTCGCGCGCCTGCCGACGGGACGGTGCTGCAGGTGAACACGCGTGTCGGCGAGACGGTGACCCCATCGCCGGAAGACGTTCTGATCCAGTTCGGCGATCTTTCTCAGTTGCGCATTCGTGCCGAGATCGAGGATCGTGATGTCGGCCGCATTCGCACCGGGCAAGCCGTCATCGTGCGCTCGGATGCGTTCCCGGGACAAGACTTCAATGGCAAGGTTTCATTGATGGCGCACTCTCTGGGCGCGCCGCGTCTCGCTTCGAAAGGACCTCGGCGGCCAAACGACCAGGATGTGCTCCAGGTGCTCGTCGATCTCGACGGCACGCCGTCGCTCATTCCGGGCATGCGTGTCGACGTGTTCTTCAAGCCGGATGCGACTGCGGGCGATGCTTCGATCGCGACGAAGGCAAAAAACTGACGCGACCACGCCGCGCCGTCATTTGCTGGACCCAAAATCAAGCCGTGCCGGTTTTCCCGGCACGGCTTGTTGATTTCCAGGATCCGGGCGGGCTCAGGCGGCCTCGGCGTTCGCCTCTGCTGCTTCTGCGGCGGACATGGCCCAGGCAAGACGCAGCGGGCTCATGCCCCAACGAGCGCTCATCCGCTGATTTGCAACCACACCGACCAGCGTCGCCAGCCCCCCTGCATTCTCCGGCTTCACCAGATGACGGAAGCGCCGAAGCGAGAGTGCTGCTACGAGGCAACGCATGCGGTGGAGGACGCTGAGGCCCCGCGCGGGATGATCGTGCATCGCAATGATCCGCGCCTCGATTTGCTCCAGCGTCGCGAAACGAGGTTCGTCCACGAGTACGATGCCGGCTCGCTCCCTCGCAAGCAAAAGGCCGATGGCGGCGGAGAGATCGGCGACCTGGACCGCAGCGATCTCGGTGTCGTCCCAGGCTTGGTGGCGGGCTGAGGTCATGGCACTTGGTTTCTCAAATGTTTGGAAAGGACTGGACGGCTCAGCCGCGGAACGCATTCCATGGCGAGCCCGTCAGCGGAATGATTTCGCTGGGGCGGCCGGAGCGAACCTCGAAATCCACCTCGACACCGCTGGTGCGGCCGGCCCGGCTGGTGAGGTCCTTGTGGTGGAAGCGAAACTTGCGGCCATCCTCGGCGGTGATGATGCCGACGCCGATGTTGCCGTAGTACTTGGTGATGCGGCCGATCATGACGTGTCTCCCTGTTTCAGTCGCTCCGAGCAACCCGCCCGAGCGATCATGGGGAGATCATGCAGCCAACCCAGCCTTTGCGCTGTCCCGAGCGAGACAGGCAAAAGGTTAATCGCGATCGGATTTCAGTTGGGTGTGAGTCAACAATAAGCGCTGCGGGTCTCGGGCCGGCGTTCGTTGTTCTCCTCCCGCCCTTGTGGGGGGTGGTGGCGCGTAGCGCTGGAGGGGGCCGGGGGGCGGCTACGGCCTGAACATTGCCAGCCGAGGTTTCCCTCCGCTCCTTCGGGGCACCACTCCCGCAGGGGGAAGGAGAAGCGCAGTCAACAGACTACGATTAAAATTTCGCTGCACGTATCCTCAGATGCCGAAATACCTCGGGAGCCAAAGCACCATGCCTGGCACGGCGACGAGCAGAGCGACCAAGACGAAGTCGGCGATCAGGAACGGCAACGTGCCGAGGTAGATGCGCTCGACGGGGATCTCTGGGTGCTGCGCCTGGATCACGAACACCGTCATGCCGGTCGGCGGACTGATCAAGCCGATGGTGCACATGACCGTGACGAAGATGCCGAACCAGATGCCGTCGTATCCCATCTGCAGGATCAGCGGCAGCGTCACCGGAACCGAGATGAGGATCATGCTGACCTCATCCAGGAAGGTGCCGAGCACCACGTAGAAGGCGGCAATCGCCAGCAGTATCCACAGCCAGTGCAGACCGGTTCCGGTGATGAAGGCCGCGAGTTCCGTCGGCGCACGCGTCAGCACGATGAACCGCGAGAAGATGAAGGCCCCCACGACGATGAAGAAGATCGAGGCCGTCGTGAAGGCCGTTTCGAGCAGCGCGTCGCCGAGCTGGTAGATGTTCATTGCACCGGTGGCGAACGCGATGATGATCGCGACGAATGCGGCAATCGCCGCTGCCTCGGTCGGCGAGAACCAGCCCAGATAGATACCGAACACCGCGAAGAAGAACAGGATGCCGAGCTTCCACATTCCGACCGATGCCCGCAGGCGCTTCGCCAACGGCAAGCCGGGCGTGCGGGGAACCCACTCGGGCTTCAAGTGTGCGACGATCGAGACAGCGATCACGTAGAGTGCGGCCAATGCAAAGCCCGGTATGAACGCCGCCGCATAGAGCTTTGGCAGAGATTGCTCCGCGACGATTGCATAGACGGCTAGCAGCACCGACGGCGGGATCAGCACATCGAGCGTGCCGGCCGACGCAACCGCGCCTGCCGCGAACGCCGGCTCGTAGCCGTGCCGCTTCATCTCGGGGATGGCGACGCGCGAGAAGGTTGCGGCGGTCGCGATGGACGATCCGCAAATCGCGCCGAACAGCGCGCAAGAGCCGATGGTCGCGTGGGCCAACGCCCCCCGAAGGCCCGAGAAAACCGCATTGGAGGCTTCGAACAATTCGCGCGCCATGTTCGCCCGCGACGCGACCGCCCCCATCAGGATGAACAGCGGAATGACCGACAGGGCATAGGCGCTCGCCAGATTGAACGGCACATTGCCGGCCATCTTCAGTGCATTGGACCAGCCATCGATCGCGGCATAACCAATCGTGCCGCTGACCGCGAGGGCAAGCCCGATCGGCACGCGGACGAATATCAGCAACAGCAGCCCGACGACGCCGAGGATGCCTGTGGTGGCAACGGTCATGCCAGCGGTCATGGCTTGTCAGCGTCCCAGGATAGCAAGATCACGAACGCGGTTAGCGCTGCACCGATGAAGCCCACGAGAAGCGGGATCCAGTAGTAGATTTTCGGGATCGACAGGTCCGAGGTCACGTCACCGAAGACGAGGGTGTCCTGCGCCGAGATCCATCCCTGCCAGGCGAGGATGGATAGCACGACAACGGCGAGCGCCGCCGAGAGCCGCTTCAGAAGCGAGACGCCGCGCGTGCCCACCCAGCGATCGATGACGTCTACGACGATGTTCTCGTCTCGCAGAAACGTGACGGGTAGCGCCAGGAAGAACGAGCAGGTCAGCAACAGCTCGACGATCTCGACGGTTCCGCGCAGGGGATAGTTGGCGAACCAGCGCAGGGCCACGTCTGCGACGGTGACGAGCATCATGCCCGCCACGCAAAGTGCTGCGAGCCAGCCGCAGACATGAGCGATGGTAGCGCGCCAGCCCTTCATGTGGTCACTCCGGATCGATGGCACAGGCGGCGCGACAGGCAACGTCTGAGCCAAGCGCCGCTGCCGAACTCGCGCAACTCCTGATTGACCTCACGGTACCCAGAAGTTCTTGGATGTCTTGGCGTGCTTTTCAGCCAGCGCCTTCATCATCGCATAGGTCTCGCGCGCCGGAAGTTTCTTGGCTTCGAGTTCGGCGATCGTCTTCTCCGCCACGGCCGCACCGACCTGACGGAACTTCGCATCCTCGGCCGGATCGAGACGGATCGGCTGCATGCCGCCATCCATGAGGACCTTCTTGCCCGGCCCGTCGATCGAATCCCAGCCTTCGCCGATCGACTTCTCCTGCCCCTTCACGCTGTCCTCGACGAGCTTTTTGATGTCGGCGGGCAACTTGTCGTAGAAGGCCGGGTTCATGATCAGACCAAACGAGGTCACGTAGGAATAGATCTCGGTGGTGTGTTTGATGATGCCGCCGAGCTTGAACGCGATGCCCGCCCCGCCGTAGTCGATGAAGCTGCCGTCGATCGTGCCTTTCTGGAGCTGATCGGCCTGCTCGGTCGGGGGAACGCCGACCGGCGTCGCACCAAGCGCTGCAATGAAGTCTCGGACCGTCGGCGACGTGAAGCGAATGCGGAGGCCCTTCATGTCCTCCATCGACTTCACCGGCTTCTTCACGGTGTGAAGCTGGCCAGGCTGGTGCGTGAACAGGACGAGCACTTTTACGCCCTTGTGCTCTGGATCGATGTACTTTGCGCGCAACTCCGGATCGTTCATCACCTTGGTGCCGATCTCGGACGAGCCGACGAGATAGGGCAGATTGATGAGCTCGGTGATGGGGAAGCGGCCGGGGGTGCCGCCGGTCAGGTACCACGTCACGTCGGCCTGGCCGGTGCGCGCGAGGTCGTAATAGACGGGCGGCGGGCCCATCTGGGCGTTGGAGAAAATCTTGGGATCGATGCGGCCGCCGGAATCCTTGGCGAGCTTCTCCGCCCAGTTCTTGATCCAGACGGACATCGGATGCTGGTCGACGATGAAGTGCGCCACCTTCATCTCGATCTTCTGCTGGGCTGCTGCCGCGGCCGACATCAGGCCGAATGCCGCGGCCGTGGCGAGGCCGAGCTTGAGCACGTCCTTGAGCATGCAGTGTCCCTCCCCAGGATCACGGATCGTTTCGGCCTGTGCTGCCGTGCGTCGACAGTAATTCCGCCCCAAGGCACTGGCAAGGCAGTCGGGTCAAGGCAATCGGGTCAGCAGAAATTCGTCGAGCGGATGGCGAACTCGCACCGCCGGTCGCCCCGCCGGTCACCTTGACGATGCTCGGTCACGTCAGGAATACACCCAGACACACACCGTCATCTCGGACGTCGGCGCACGCACTGTTTGGGCCAACACCGACCGCGGCCATCTCGCCGATGGCGGGCGTGGAGTTTTTCCGGTCCCTGGTGGGTTAGCGGAAAGTCGGACCGGCAATGCAGCGATGGCGTTTGTCGCAATGCCAACGTCGCTGGTGCATGCACCGACATCCAACGGACCAGTCGGCAAGCGCCGCCTGGCCCGCAGATTTCTGAAGTTCCGACTAAGCCTATTTCTGGGCTACGGTATTGCCGACGCCAGCCTCCGTCTGATCGATGACGAGCAACTTGGCGGGCACGCTGCCCTTGTTGCGTGCGGTTACGACCTGCTGCCCCGAGAGGATGATGCTCCCAGCTGGGAAATCGACGGTCTTTCCCTCGACCGTATCGACAGTCAGCGTTCCTTCCAAGATGTAGATATAGCGGGGGAAGGGGTTGCTGTGCGTCGGGCCGGCAGCGCCGGGCAAGAAGTCGACGATGCTTACAATCACTTCGGGCGACTTGGTCGGGAAGTTGAAAGGCTTGCTCCAGGTGTTGGTCGTGGCCTTCGTGATGGTGGTGGCCTTGACGGCCGGCGGCGCGGCCTGTTGAGCCAGTGCCGAGTTTGACGCCGCAGCCAGCATCAACGCTGCGAATGCCATCTTGGTGTACATTGGAAAGATCCCGTGCATATCGTTGTTCTCCTGTGTGTTCCCGCGCGCTCTATGTGATCGAGCTGGGGCAACCGGAGGGAACGACAACCCTCGATCGAAGTCTTGAAAGCGGGCTGAGAACGGCCTGAATTTTCGTTGAATTCCTTGAATTCACGGCGGAAAATCACAGAATGCTTCCAGCAAAGGGAAGACATGGGGGCGAACGTTGGAAGTGCTAGAGTTCGCGGACTTCACCCTCGACATCGAGCGGGCCAGCCTGTTCAGGGATGGCCGCAAAGTTGACCTGCGTCCCAAGAGCTTCGATCTGTTGAGACATCTGGCCAAGAACCCCAATCGCCTCATCTCGAAGGATGAATTGGTGAAGGTGGTCTGGCAGGGCCGCATCGCTACCGACGAGTCCCTGGCCCGCTGCATCAGCGACGTCCGCGCCGCCCTGGATGATGGCGAACAGCGTTTAATAGAGACCGTCCCACGCCGGGGCTACATCTTCAAGGAACAGACGAGGCGAGCGCAGCGCACACGCGCGAACCCGGTCGATGAACCTGCCGTGGTCTCTACCCCCAGCTCCGGCGAATACGCGTTGTTGCCGGGACGCTCCGGGGGAGGCCCCGACGCGTTTGCTTGGTTCCGAAAGCAGCTCAACCATCGGCACAGGGTTGGACTGTTGCTCTGCGTCGGCGCATTGATCGCGTTGTCCGTTTGGTTCACCATCTTGCGCCATCAGCCCGGCCTTGAGCTGCCCGCCCGCCCATCGGTCGTCGTCCTCCCGTTCTCCAACCAGACCGACGAGCGCCAGTGGGACTATTTCGCGACCGGCTTTTCCGAGGACATCGCAACGGGCCTGTCGAGATACAGCCAGTTGTTCGTGATCTCTCGCGAGTCGGCCGCGGCCTACCGAGCCTCCGAGCCGGATACGCGCCTGATCAGCAGCAAGCTGGGCGTGCGATATGTGCTGCGAGGCAGCTTGCGGCGCACCTCGGAGCACGTTCGCATCACCGCACAACTGATTGATGGTGTGAGCGGCAAGTATCTTTGGTCAGAGGTGTTTGACAAGCCTGTCACTGATGTCTTCGCCATCCAGGATGAGATCGTCGGACGACTGGTTGCGACCCTGGTGGCGACCGTCGATAGAACGGCAATAGAACGCACCCGTCACAAGCATCCACAAAGTCTCGGTGCGTACGAGCTTTATCTCCAGGGGCGCGAGCTTGGGCGGACTGCTACCAGGTCGAACCTTATCCTCGCCGAAAAATTGTTTGAGAATGCCATCGCGCTCGATCCGGACTTTGCCCCTGCCCACGCCGAACTCGCATTCGTGCAGTACGTATTCATCTCGACGAACGTTGACCCGGCGCGACGCGGGGAGTTTCTGCAAAAGGGACTTGCTTCGGCAAGAACGGCGCTTGCCATCTCGCCGTCACTGCCCTTCGCCAACCTCGCCCTCGGTGATCTCTTGCTGAGAGCACATGATGTTGTCGAAGCCGAAAAATGGGCCAGGAGAGCGGTCGAGCTTGGACCCGGTGATGCGGACAACTATCTCGGTCTTGCAAATATCGGCTCCCCGACGTTTCAAGTGGGTAGCCTGAGATCGAGTTTGCCGGCGATCATGTAGGTGACGACCTTCAATGTCTCGCGGTTTCGGTATCCGCGCGCCTTTGCCTTGGCGGCCTGGACGAGGCTGTTGATGCCCTCGATGA
>CANJPN010000039.1 GCA_947475855.1 Bradyrhizobiaceae bacterium | reverse complement strand
TGCCCCATCGTACCAATCCGCCAGATTTTGCCGACCAGCGGCCCGAACGACGTACCGATCTCGATGCCAAAGTCCTCCAGCATCTGCGATCGAACCACCTCGCTGTTCTTGATCTCCTTGGGGATGTAGACCCCCGTCACATTCGCCATGCGGTAGCGGCTGTCGCCGTAGAGCTCGAGCCCCATCGCCGTGAGCCCGGCCCGCAACGCAGCGCTCGCCTTCTCATGCCGTGCGATCCCCGCGTCGAGGCCCTCTTCGAGCACCACGCGCGCGCACTCTCGCGCCGCATAGAGCATGCTGGCAGCCTCCGTGTGATGGTTCAGCCGCTTCGCGCTCCAGTAGTCCATCAGCATCGCGAGATCGAAATAGTTCGAACTGATGGGCGGACCATTGCCCTCCACCATGTCGGGCGTCTTGATTCCGGCTTCGATGTGCTTGCGATGATTGATCACTGCCGCAGCCCGCGCGTTGAGCGTAATCGGCGCCGAACCCGGTGGCCCGGAAAGACACTTCTGTAGTCCACTCGAAGCGATGTCGATCTGCCAGTCGTCGGTCTCGAACGCATTGCCAACGAGAGACGCCGTGCAGTCCACGTACAACAGCGCGCCATGCTTCCGGCAGATTGGACCGATCTGATCGAGCGGCTGCAGCATCGTCGTCGAAGTGTCGCCCTGGCACGTCGCGACGACCTTCGGATTATGCTCTTTCACCGCAGCTTCGACGATCGCAGGCTCGAACACCGTGCCCCATTCGGCATCGATCGAGGTGACCTCCGCACCGATGCGACGGCCAATCTCCATCAACAGATGACCGAAGCGGCCGAAATTGAGCACCAACAACCGGTCGCCTGGCGACAGCAGCGATACGAGACATGCCTCGATGCCGGCCCTCGCCGAACCGTCGACCAGGAACGTCCATTCGTTGGCGGTCCGGAACACATGACGATAAAGCGCCATCGTCTGGTTCATGTAACCGGTGAACTGCGGGTCGAACTGACCTTGCACTGCGACTGACATCGCCCGCAAGACACGCGGATATAGATCCACGGGCCCCGGCCCCATCAGCAGCCTGGGAACAGGATCGAGCTCGCCGAACAGTTCGATGCTCGAACCGGCTTTTCCCTTGCTGTCGCGTGTGGCCACGTGAGCCTTCCCTTGTTCGAAACCGAGCCTCGGCGCGGTCATCCTGTCATTCAGCCGGGAACGCCCCAACCGCGTGGTCGCTCCCATACCCCAAATCATCGGGACGTGGGAATGCATCACATTGCGGCGGCCTTTATGAACGCCCGGCCACCCCTCTCCAGCGCTCGCCGCGCTCGGGGCCGGCACCACATCCCGCATCGTTCAAAATCGAACGTCTGCCGCGACGTCCTACTCCGCGATGGCTTCTTTCAGCACCTTGCGAACTGCCGGATCGACATTGCGCATGCGCTCGAGCAATGGCTCCACCTCGGCGGCGGCCGCAATCTCCGGCTTCTCGTTCGTCACCCGCTCGAAGTCCCTGGCGAAATCCGGATCCTTGGCCGTTTCCTGGAAAGCCAGCCTGAGCGCATCACGCGCTTCGATCGGCGAGCCCTTCGGCAGCACGATCAGGCGTTGCATCTGCGTGCCCAAATGATTGGCGAGCAGCATCGCATCCCACTTCGGCCCGGTCAGCGGCTTGTTTTTTGCCTCCGCATAGAACTGGTCGAACGTCGGTATCCCCTGCTTCGTCAGCATCGGATTGCCCGACGGCTTTCCGTCCGGCCCGAAGATCGGGAACTGGAAGAACGGCATGCCGATGCCCAAGTTCACGATCTGCGGAATAGCCTGCGTCTGATATCCCGGCAGCGTCGAGCCCGTGATGTTCACCTCGCCTTGCGCCATCGCCTTGTTCACAGCCCCCGTGGACTGGAACCCGGTAACCATCGTGAACGGAATGTCCAGCAGTTCGAACGCCATCTTGAGCCGGGTATCATGAAGGCTCGAACGCGCGTACCCCGCAACGAACAGCCTGGTCGCCTTGATCAGATCCGTCGGCTTCGTCATACCCGGCGGAATATCCTTGCGCCCGTAGACCAGTGCCGCACTCTTTGACGCACCCACCACGATGAAATCGGCAACATCGATCTTGAGATTAGGGTCACCGGCGATCGAGCTGATCGGCCCGAACGTAAAATAACCAAGCGTCAACCCGTCCGCCTTCGATCCCACATTGAGTCCCAGCATGTTCATGGCATTTATACCACCCGCACCCGGCTGGTTCTGGATGATGACGTTTGGCGCGCCGGGAATATGCTTCTTGAGATGCTGCTGAAACACCCGCGCTTCGATGTCGGCATTGCCGCCCGCGCCGTAGTTGATCAACAACGTCAGCGTCTTGTCCTTGTAGAACTGGGCCTGCACCGGCAGACACGTCACGAACGTCAGAACGGCTGCCATCACCGACTTGCGATAAAGCCCCATTTTCATTCCCCCTGCCGGTCCGTTGATCGAAATATCGTTTCAATGCAAGTCGCCAATCGAACGTGACGCCTGAAGTCGGCTCTGGCTCAATACGATGTTGCCATGGTCTGAGGCCATGTTGCCATGTAGGCTAATTCGCAGCTACCTCAGCGGTCAATCGACGTCACACTCCCGCGCCAGAGAGGCACCATGAAAGTCGGATTGTTCGATCACATCGAAGATGCAGGCCGCCCGCTGTCCACGCTGTTCGACGAGCGGCTGGAATTCTATGCCGCCGCGGACCGCGCTGGCTTCTATGCCGTCCAGCTCGCAGAACACCACTGCTCGCCCATCAACATGGTACCCGTGCCGGGCGTGTTTCTCGGCGCACTGGCCCGCGAAACGAAGCGCATCAAGCTCGGCACGCTCGTCTACCTGCTGACGCTGACCTCACCGCTCAAGATGATCGAAGAAATCTGCATGCTCGATCATCTGAGCAACGGCCGACTCGAGGTCGGCATCGGTCGCGGCGTCTCGCCATTCGAACTCAATTATCACAAGATCGCGTTCGACGACTCCCGCGACATCTTCATCGACGCCTACAAGTGCATCCTGGCAGGTCTCACCGGCAGCGACACGTTCAGCTACGAAGGCAAGCACTTCACTTACAAAGACGTGCCTGTAGCGCTACGTCCGCTGCAACATCCCTACCCCTCCTTCTGGTATGGCTCGTCGAACGAAACCGGCTCCACCTGGGCTGGTGAGCAGGGGATGCACTTCACTGCAAACGGCCCCACGCGAATGGCCGCCGAAAACCTCGCGACGTTCAAGAAGGCGCTGGCAAAACGTGGCGGAGCAGCCCAACCCAAGGCAGGATTTGCCGGCGGTACAGTGCTCGGCTGCCTCCGACAGGTCGTCGTGGCCGACACCGACGCGGAAGCTCGTCGCATAGCCAAAGGCCCTGCAGAGTACCACCTCGCCAACATCAACTGGCTGCGTAACAAGCACGGCTACAAGGACTTCACCAACCGCCTGCGCACGCCGGGCGCAGCCGGCATCGAAGACTTGATATCGGAAGGCGTCCTCATCGTCGGCAGCCCGGAGAGCGTTGTCCGCCAGATCAAGGAGCAGTCGACAGCGCTAGGCGGCATCAACTACCTCCTCGCTTACATGATGTTCGGCAACATGGCTCTCGGCGACGCCTTGCGCTCGCAAGAACTGTTCGCCACCGAGGTTATGCCTAAAATCGCAGACCTGTGACGAACCACTCGGCAACAGAAGTAAAGCGCTGCCGGCCCACCATGCCGGCAGTGCGCACCTTACTTCACCGGGATCGCTCAGGACTTGGCGACGCGCGCCTTCAACTCACGGCGGCGTGCGTGCAGGATCGGTTCCGTATATCCCGACGGCTGCTCGCGCCCCTTGAACACGAGATCGCACGCCGCTTGGAACGCGATGGAAGAATCGAAGTTCGGCGCCATTGGCCGGTAGGCCTTGTCACCTGTGTTCTGCTTGTCGACGACTGCCGCCATCCGCTTCATCGTGTCCATCACTTGCGGCTCGGTACAGATGCCGTGACGTAGCCAATTCGCGATGTGCTGGCTCGAAATGCGCAGCGTCGCGCGATCCTCCATCAGCCCGACATTATTGATGTCGGGCACCTTCGAGCAGCCGACGCCTTGATCGATCCAGCGCACGACATAGCCAAGGATGCCCTGGGCGTTGTTGTCGAGTTCGCGCGCAATCTCCTCCGGACTCCAGTTCACGCGATCGGCAAGCGGCACAGTCAAGATGTCGTCGAGCTTGGCGCGCGGGCGCGATTTCAGCTCCGCCTGCCGCGCAGCAACGCTCACCTTGTGATAGTGGATCGCATGCAGCGTCGCAGCCGTTGGTGATGGCACCCACGCCGTGTTCGCGCCAGCCATCGGGTGCCCGATCTTCTGCTTCAGCATCTCGGCCATCAGATCCGGCATCGCCCACATGCCCTTGCCAATCTGCGCGCGGCCCGGAAGCTGCGCCGATAGACCGATGTCGACGTTCCAATCCTCGTAGGCTTTGATCCAAGCCGTCCCGCGCATGTCGGCCTTGCGGATCATCGCCCCCGCCTCCATCGACGTATGGATCTCGTCGCCGGTGCGATCGAGGAACCCCGTGTTGATGAAGCAGATCCGAGACTTCGCGGCGCGAATGCACTCCTTGAGGTTGACGGTGGTGCGCCGTTCCTCATCCATGATGCCGATCTTCAATGTGTTCCGCGCCAGACCGAGCATGTCCTCCGTGCGATCGAACAATGCGTTGGCGAACGCCACCTCTTCCGGCCCGTGCATCTTCGGCTTAACGATGTAAACCGAGCCCGTGCGCGAGTTCTTGAACCCACCACCCGTTGCATTGAGATCGTGGATCGCGATCAAAGATGTCACCGCCGCATCGAGAATGCCTTCGGGAACCTCGTTGCCCGCGCTGTCGAGCACCGCATCGATCGTCATCAGGTGCCCGACATTGCGGATCAGCATGGTGCTGCGGCCGGGAAGCGTCAGCGCGTTGCCCGTCGCGGAAATATACGCCCGGTCGGGCGCGAGCCGCCGCGTCATCTGCTTGCCGCCCTTCTCGAAGGTATCGGCGAGCGTGCCGTTCATCAAGCCGAGCCAGTTGCGATAGGCCTGTACCTTGTCCTCGGCATCGACCGCCGCGATGGAATCCTCGAGATCCTGGATCGTCGTAAGTGCCGCCTCCAACAGCACATCCGCAACACCAGCCGGGTCGGTCTTGCCGATCGTATGCGTTCGATCGATCACGATCTCTGCGTGCAACCCATTATGCTTGAGCAGTATGGACGCGGGACTGGACATTTCACCGCGATAGCCGGCGAACGCTGCTCCGTCCTTGAGGAAGCTCTTGGTGCCCCCCTTCATCGCCGTAAATAGGCGCCCGTTCTCTATAGAGTACCCCACCACATCGGCGTGGTTTCCTTCGGCCAGTGGCGCAATCTCGTCGAGCAAAGTGCGAGCAAACGCAATAACCATTTCCCCGCGCACCGGATTGTAACCGCCCGCCCGCGTCGCACCGCCTTCTTCCGGCAGCACATCGGTGCCGTAGAGCGCATCATAGAGCGAGCCCCACCGCGCGTTTGCAGCGTTCAGCGCGTACCGCGCATTGGTGACAGGCACGACGAGCTGCGGCCCTGCCATGGTCGCGATCTCGGGATCGACATTCTTCGTCTCGACCGCGAAATCCGGCCCCTCCGGCACGAGATAGCCGATCTCCGACAGGTAAGCCTTGTAGGCGGCGAAATCGAACGGCTTGCCTTTCCGCGCCTGATGCCACGCATCGAGCTTGGCCTGCAGATCGTCGCGCTTGGCGAGCAGCGCCTTGTTCTTCGGCGCGAGATCGCGAACCAGCCCCGCCAACCCCGCCCAGAAAGCCTCAGGCTTGACGCCCGTACCCGGCAGCGCTTCGTTTTCGACGAAGTCGCGGAGTACCTTGGCAACCTTCAAACCATTGATTTCGATGCGCATAGACATTTGTTATCTCTTGATTTTCTAGCGGTATTGCCATTCCAGACGATGCCGAACGACGGCTCGCGCATTGCAAAGTGTGCAATGCACAAACGCAATTAAGCAACTTGAGACCATGACGCCAGATGCACTTGGGGTCGCATAGCAATTCCAAGGAGCAAGCTACCCCTTGGCCGTCCGCACCATGCCCCAACGCACCACGGTCATCTTTTCGAGTGTACCGAACACCACCCGCTCGAACGCGTAGCCGATGAAACCGATCACGATCAGCGAAGCGATCATCACATCGGCATTCAGGAATTCCTTGGCGTCGAAGATCACCCACCCGAGCCCCCAGTCGGATGCCGCCAGCATTTCTGCACCGACGACTGCGATCCAAGCGCGAACGAAGGCCTGCCTAAGTCCGGCAATAACGAACGGGAACGCACCCGGCAGGATTACTCTCCAGAACATCGAGTTCTCACCGGCTCCCATCGCGCCGGCAGACCTGAGCCAAAGCGGATTGACCGCACGGACACCTGACCACGTATTGAGGATCATCGGAAACAGTGCCGCATAGATCACGATCACGATCGCAACCGTACCGCCGATGCCAAGCCACAGGATGAACACCGGGACCCAGGCAAGCGAAGGTATCGGCATCAGCGTTGTCACGAGCGGTAAGAAGAATTTCTCCACCGGCCGGAACCGCCCCATCAGGATACCCAGTGGAATCGCGATGACGATTGCAAGCCCAAACCCGACCAGAACCCGCCACAACGTGCTCGCCGCGTGCATGATCATGCTGCCGTCAGCGACCAGAGCGAACAGAGTACCGAAAATCTTCGGCAGCGTCGGCAACAGCGTCGGCGGAAATCCACCGGAGCGCGCCGTCACCTCGTAGACCGCGGCCAATAGGGCAAGCCCTGATGTGGCCCGCAGCATGGACATCCAGTTGCGTTGGCCTGCCTCGGTCATGCCGTCACCATACCCCAGCGCACGACGGTCGCCTGCTCGATCCGCTGAAACACCAGCTTCTCCAGGATGAGCCCGATGACGCCGATCACAAAAATCCCTGACAGCATGATGTCCGTCGCCAGAAACTCGCGCGCACCGAAGATCATCCAGCCAAGCCCCCAAGGCACCGCTGCCAGCATTTCAACACCGACGAGAATGCGCCAGGCCTGCGCAAGCCCGAGCCGCAGCCCCGTCAGGATATAGGGCAACGCCCCCGGCAGCACGACGCGCATGAACAAGCTACCATCACCAGCCCCCATCGCCTGCGCTGAGCGAACCCATATCTCCTTGACCGCCTTGACCCCGCTCCAAGTGTTGAGAACGATAGGAAACGTCGCGACAACCGCGACGAGCAGGATCACCGCCAGATTGCCCAGACCAAACCACATCAGGAAGATCGGCGCATAGGCAAGCCCCGGAATAGGTGCGCCGATCGACACGATCGGCAGCGCCATATCCTCCACCCACCGTATCCGTCCCATCAGGATACCGATCGCGACGCCAATCACCGCAGCCAGCGCAAACCCCACCAAAAGCCTGACCAGAGTCTCGAACACATGATGCGGCAGCGCACCCGAAACCGTTAGCCGCCAGAACGCATTCGCAACCGTCTCCAGCGTAGGAAACAATCGCGCGGGAAACATGCCGTAATGCGCAACCGCCTCCCACAGCCCCAGCACGACGACGAATGGAAACAGAGCTTCGAACACAGGCCTGATACGCCCGTGGCCCTGGCGTTGGAATGCCGCATCACGATCGGATGCAGCCGCTGGCTCCAGTCCGCTCATCCGCCCTCTCCCTATTCCGAATAATGCTATTGCTACACGCGTCACATTTGGCAGGCTCGCATCGAGAATTCTCGGCGAATCAGGCGTTACCCTTCAACGGCGAACGCCTCCCCACGCATGCACCATTTTCGCGTGCCCCGCCCCGCGATGTGCCTGCTCCGCACACGCAATCGCACTAATTCACGCCGATCTTCGACGGATCGGAACCGACACGACCAGACAAGCGATCAGCCTCCGACATCCGTGCCAGCGTAAAGTCGTAGTGAACCGCCGGTATGCCCTTTATCGGAGAATTCGGATCGTTCTCGACGACATTCGCCACGAGGTCTTCCGAAGACGAACCGAACACGACGTCGGTCGCCAGATACTTGCTCGTTGACAGATATAGCGCGGTGACGAGTTCGCGATAGTCCGGCGCGGAGATCAGCAGATGAATGTGCGCCGGCCGCATGCCGTGCCGCTTTTGCGCTCGTACGAGTTCACCCACTGGACCATCCATCGGGATCGAGTAATCGAGCGGTGGAACTGTCCGGATCAGATAGTTGCCATTCGAGTCCGTAGTGAAGACGCCTCGGCTATCCATCGCACCCGACGGGTCCGCCTGGATGTCGTAGAGGCCGTTCTCGTCGGTCTGCCAGATGTCGATCCGGGCGTTGGCGATCGGTTTGCCTTTCACATCGGTGACCCGGCCATATAGAGCAACTTCGCCATTGGATATGTTCCTGCAGATCTGCTCACCAGGCTTGAAGTGCGGTGCATTCTCCCGAAAGAATGGCCCGAGCAGACTAGTATCTGTTGCCACTTCGATTGCCGTCTTGTCGTGCATCAGGTTGACCAGCGCGGACAGACCCGAAGTGTCCGAGAGCAGAATGAACTCCTGCCGCTCCGGCGTGCACATCTTGCCGACCCGTGTCATGAAATCGATGCCGACCAGCCATTCGGCCGGCGTCAGCTTCACGTCCCTTGCGAATTGATGGAGATGCTTCATCGCAGCTTCCATGATCTCGCGCAGCCGCGGATCTGATGTCGTCGCCATCTGCTCGATCAGGGCTTGAGTCACGGTCTCGGGCGTCAGGTTGAGAACCTCGGGCTTGCCCGATCCGTTCCCACCCTTTCCCGACGGGCTCTTGACCTCTGGCGATCCATTCGTCGACTGACCGAAAAGCCACTTGAGCATTGGAGACTCCCTTCTTCGAGATTGGTACGATTGCCGGTAGATCTACGCGAAGGCGGTCCGAAAGGAAACCTCGGCCACCCCCGCCATCCGCGCCCCGGACGCACGCTACCGAATGCTCGCACTACACCCATCGAAGATAGGGAAGAAATCGAGCAATTGATCTGCCTCCATGATTCCCCCCTGTGGGAGGCCGATACTAACAGTCAGCATCTGGACCTGCCCACCTTGTGCGAGCAGCTTGGGTCGAGCGGCGATCCGATTTCCACGACAGATAAAGACCAGCCCTTCCTCCGCGAAGTTGTCGCCTAGCGAGGATACCAATTCATAAAGTCCGTGTGCGAATGAGCCGGGCATGAAGGCTACGGACCGGCCCTGCGCCCAACAATCAAAACCGTCCGCAATTCAGTAACCGGCCTCGCACCACGGCCAAGATCGGTCCTGCATTCGGACCAATCGCATTCGAAAATGCTAGCCAACCTTGCGCTTGTGATACGGCAGTTCGCTGATAGGATAGCGAACTGACTAGGATGGCAGTGGGTGATTTGGGTTGGCCCGCGGCCTTGAGCTTACTCGATACAGCGGATATTGCGCTCGCCCTGCCAACTGCCATTTGTCGAGAGCATCGCGACACGAATGGAAGATATTGTCAGACACCCTGGAAGCAGAAGCGCACGTCACTCTCCGGGCAACAATCGATATTTTGACCGCAGCCACGAACTGGGAATAGCCAGACTTTGTCGAGCCGATCCCGGCAGGATTGCCGCGGCAGAGCGCAAGCGGCTGTCGATTGACCCGCCTGCGACCAGTTCGATTGCGCGCCCCTCACCTATGCATTCGGCATTGCACGAAATGACCTTAGAACCTGTGCGGTGCCCCGGTTAGAACAGCGACGAAAGGCAAATCGCATGCGTATACGGATGTCCCTTGCGTTGACCGCCATCGCCTGCATCGCCACCGCGGTGGTTTCCCTCTCGCAGGCAGCCATTGCCCAGACCGCCAGCCAGGCCTGGCCGGAACGCACCGTCCGCTTTATCGTCCCGTTCGGGCCGGGTACGGCCTCGGACATCTCGGCGCGCGTTCTCGCAGAGCGGATGCAGAAATCGTGGAGCAAGCCGGTAATCGTCGAGAACAGACCGGGCGGCGACGGTCTTGTTGCGATCGGCGCGTTCGTCTCAGCCAAGGACGATCACACGCTCTTCCTGACGCCGACGACGACCTTCCTGGGGCACCCCTACATGCAGGAGAACCTGCCCTACGACTTCGCGCGCGACTTCAAGGCGATCGTGTGGGTCACCAGCACCGCCATCGTCATCGCCGTACCCTCGACACTGCCGGTGACGACGCTGCAGGACTTCGTCGATCATACGAAGCGCCAGGCAGGCAAGGTCAATTACGGGATTTCCGGCGGCTTCCTCGAGTTCGTGTGGGACGGCTTCAGGCGCAAGCGCGAACTCCCGATGGCCAAGGTTCCATTCCGCGACATCTCGCAGGCGCCGCTCGATCTCGCCGAGGGACGCATCGACGTCCTGATGACGTCGATCACCACGCATGGGCCGATGCTGCGGGCCGGCAAAACCAAAATGCTCGTGATCTGCGACCCCCAGCGCAGCCCGCTGGCGCCCGATGTCCCGACCGTGTTCGAGGCAGGCTTTCCGGAGCTGCGGCTCGATTCGCTGAACGTGCTGTTCGGCCCCGGCCACATGACGCCGCAACTGCGCCAGCGCATCGCCATGGACGCCGCAGAGGCGCTGAAGGAAAAGGAAATCGTCGACAGGCTGCGCGGCGCCAGCATGACGGTGTCTGGCGACGGACCGGAGGTGATCGAGAAGCTCATCGCCGAGCAGCAGGAGCAGGTCGCCGACATAGCCAAGGTGCTCGGCGTGGCCCGCAAGAAGTGACCGAGCCGCGCCTACGCAATTGCCTGCCTATTCAACTGTGACAGTAACTAAGGGAAACACACATGAGACTGAAGGACAAGGTTGCGATCATCACCGGTGGCGGCCGGAATATCGGCGAGGAAACGGCCAAGCTGTTCGCCCAGGAAGGCGCGAAAGTCGCCGTCGTTGATCTCGATAAGGAGCGCGGTGGCGCAGTCGCCAAGGCCATCAAAGAGGCAAAAGGTACGGCCGAGGCGTTTTCCGCCGACGTTTCCGATCCAGCTCAGGTCGACAAGCTCGTTCGGGATGTCACCGCCAAATTTGGCCGGGTCGACATCCTCGTGAACAACGTCGCGATTACAGACAACAAGAAGATCTTCGATATCACGCTGGAGGAGTGGAACAAGGTACTGGCGGTAACACTGACCTCGCCGTTCCTCATGGGACGTGCGGCAGCCAAGCAGATGGTCGCGCAGAAGTCGCCCGGCGTGATCATCAATGTCGGTTCGACCTCCGGCTACTACGGCCGCAGCGAGGCCATCGCTTACACGGCTGCCAAGGGCGGCGTGACCAACTTGACCAAGTCCATGGCGATCCAGCTAGCGCCCTACGACATCCGCGTCGTGATGGCCGTTCCAAACAAGATCGGCTCGCCTGTTGGCCAAGACATCTTCGACCCTGATCGGCCGGTGGTCAATTTACGCAAGAACCGCGCCGGCACTCCAATGCACGTCGCAAAGGTTCTCTTGTTCCTCGCCTCCGACGACGCCGACTTTGTCTCTGGCTCAGCGGTATTCGTCGATGCGGGCGTCACCGCTGTGATGCCAGGAGACACCGGCGTCGGAGCTTGACGATCCCAATGAAAGCACCGGCCAGCATTAGCTGGCCGGCTTGGAAAACCCAATGAACTCTCCATCATCCGCGCGATGGAGAGATCTTGGATACTAAGCCTGCATCGCCTGGCCAACGATGGTGCAGCGGCGCATCAGGCGAGGCTCCTCGCGCGGGAAGTCCTTGCGCATGTGGATGGAGCACCAGTTGTCCCAAACCACCAAGTCGCCGATCTTCCACTTGTGCTCGTATACGAGCGACGGGTCCTCCGAGATGTCGAACAGCTGAGCAAGGATCTCCTCGCTCTCCGCCTTGGGCATGCCTTCGATCCGCGCCGTCATCAGTCGCGATACGTAGAGCGATTTCCTGCCGGTTGCAGGATGAGTGATGAAGATCGGCTGCACCTGGTGGCGCACCTTGCCGAGGTCGATCACGTCAAGATCCAGCCGCTCACGCCGCTTGTAGTCGTGCACCTGCAGCACTTTGCGGCCTTCGAGCTTGTCGCGCAGTTTGCGTGGAATCTTGTCGTAGGCAGCATATTGGTTGGCAAAGCACGTCTCGCCGCCCCACGTCGTCAGCTTTTGCGAGTAGAGCAGAGTGGCGCGGTGCGGCTCCTCGTAGTAGCTGGTGTCGTGGTGAAACCACATTTCACCATCGCCGAACGAGCCAAGCGGTTTTCCATTCTCGACGATGTTGGTCACGTACATGAATGGCGTGTTCCAGTCACCACCTTGGGTGCTGAGATTGCCAACCGATGGACGCTCGCGGACCACGACCTTGCCGAAGATCTCTCCCCCGCGGACTTGATCGCCATCGGACAGGTCCTGGCCGCGGAACACGACCACGACATGGTCCTCGAACGCCTTGCGGCACACGGCCTGCGTCTCCTTATCAACCGGCTTCGTCAGATCGACGCCCTTGATCTCGGCGCCGATAATGGGATGCATGGGGACGACGGACACTGCCATGATTGGTCTCCTCCAGATCTTCGCGGTCTCGACCGCGCGAGTTAGTTCGGTGCTTGCACCCATCCAAGGACGACAAGCAAACGGTACCGCCATCATAGACACCACGGCCGTCAACTGTCAGCGCATTTCGAGCACTTTTTTGGGTTGATGCCCGCAATCCGCCATTCGATTGGCCAGATCCTGAATTGCCCATGCCCCCTCGGTAACCGGCTAGAATTTAGACCGGTCCCGAGAATACGGCAGCGAATTGAATAATGTCTGCCGACAATCCGGTCGCTTCTGCTCTACCCAAAAGGTCCGATTGGGGCGCTAAACCCGAGCGCGCCCCAGTAATCCGAGCGACGACCGCGCGGTGAGCTAATTCAAGCCGCTGCTGTTTAAGCGTTGGACACCACCGCCGGTCACTTCCCCCAGAGCTGCTTCGTCGCCAGCCTTGCGCCCTCGGCCATCGCCTCGAACTTCGCCCACATGATCGTCGGATGCACCCGGCGATAGAACGGACTTTGCGCGAAGCCGCAATCCGATCCCGCGATCACGTTCTCGCGGCCGATCAGATTGGCGAGCCGCACGATGCGGTCGGCCACCAGCTCGGGATGCTCCACGACGCTCGACATGTGGCTGATCACGCCGGGGATCAGGATCTTGCCGTCCGGCAGCTTCGCGTCCTTCCACACCTTCCACTCGTGATCGTGCCGCGGGTTCGCACCCTCGATCAGGTACGCACCGGCCTTCACCTTGACGAGCAGATCGACGATGTCGCGCAGCGGCACGTCGGTCGTATGCGGCCCCGGCCAGCTGCCCCAGCACACGTGATAGCGCACGCGGTCCTCGGGGATGCCTTCGAGCGCGTGGTTCATCACAGCGACGAGCTTGCCCGCCCACTTCTTGTAGTCGGCCATCGAGGCCGGCGGCACCATCCGGTCGAACGTCACCGCCATACGCGCATCGTCGAGCTGCACCAGCATGCCGGCGTCGACGATCGCCTTGTATTCCTGATGCATCGCCTTGCCGATCGCGTCGAGTAGCTCGTCCTCGGTCTTGTAGAACTCGTTCTCGCGATCGGGGATCACGCTGGCTGGCGCCGCCACCGGCATGAACGCCTCGGTCGCCGGACTTCCTGCATCAAGCGTCTTCGCCAGCGCCGCCTTGAAGTTCTTGATGTCGCGGCCCACGTCGGCGCTGCCGGTGTACGTGATCGCACTGGTGCACACTGCCCGCGTCTGTGTCGCCGGAGCTTCCTGCGCGTCGTACTCGGCGTAGAATTCCTTGAAACGCGCGCGGTCAGCCCCGCGCGTCCACGGGTTGCCCTTGGCGTCGATCGGACGGCGCTCGAACCCGGAGAAGCGGTCGAGCACATATTGCGACCACGAAATGAACTTGCCGAACTCGCCATCGCTGACGATGTCGACACCGGACTTCACCTGCCCCGCGACGATGTCCGCGACGCTCTCCGCCAGCACTTTGTCGAAAGTCGCCGCTTCATAGCCCTTGCCGCTCTGCCTGGCGCGGATCTGATCCTTGAGAACTTCCGGCCGGATCAGGCTGCCTACATGCGAGGTCAAAATACGATCTGTGCTGCGTTTCACGATTTGAGACCTTTCGATGCTCGCGCTGGCGAGAAGGAAACTATTCTGCGCCGCCTTTTGAACGCAGCCGCAGCTTTCGGCAAGTGTGGGATTTCGCCCATCGCACTCCCCATGCGCTATTGCTTGTGGCGCGAGCCTCCGGCGCGCACACTGCTCAAAAACATGGGAGGAGCGCCGACATGGCCAAAATCGTACCGAAGGCCCGCATCGTTGCGCCGGCCGCTCTCGCAGCAGCGACGGTCATTTCCGCCGCCACCATCCCCTACGCCTCGGCACAGGAATACCCATCCCGCGCTATCCGCATGCTCGTCGGCTTTACCGCGGGTGGCCCGACCGATATCCCCGCGCGCTTCCTCGCCGAACGCCTGAGCAACGCATTCGGCCAACCCGTGATCGTCGAGAACCGCCCCGGCGCCGGCTCGATGCTCGCGACACAGGAACTTCTCGCCCAGCCGCGCGACGGCCAGACGCTCCTCGTGTGCACCTACTTCGATCCCGTCAACACGCTGCTCTACCGCAAGGCGCGCTATCAGGTCTCCGACATCGCGCCCGTCTCGCTGATCGCGAAATACGACTACGCGATCGCCGCCCCGCTCACGATCAAGGCCGAGACGTTCGCCGATTTCATCCCGCTCGCGAAGGCCGAGCCCGGCAAGTTCAATTACGGTCAGCTCGGCATCGCCTCGACGCAGAATATGCTGGCCAAGCAACTCGAGAAGACTGCTGGAATCAAGATGACCGCCGTCACCTACAAGGGTGCCGCCGAAGCCGTGCAGGAGGTCGTCGCCGGCCGCCTCGATCTCTACGTCGGCCCGCCGCTCACCGTCATGCCGCAGTACGTCGCCGGCAAGGTCAAGGTGCTCGCGGTGACGGGCGCGCAACGCCTCGCCGCCGCCCCCAAGGTTCCGACACTGTCCGAAAGCGGAGTGCCCATCATCGCTTTCGCCTTCCTCGGCATCTGCGCTGGACAAGGCACACCGCAACCCATCGTCGACCGCGTCAACAAGGAGGTCGTCAAGATCGTCGAGACGCCGGCCTATCGCGAGATGATCGAGAAGTCCGGCTCCGTCGCCGCGTCATCGACCCCGGCCGAGATGCAGGCCGTCATCGATGCCGCTATCCGCGACGCCGCCCCCATCGTCTCGGAGTTCAACCTTCAAGTGGATTAGCCCGCCGCTTCAGCCGAACTTCGCCACGCTCTGCGCGAGCGTCACGCATCGCTCGAGCATCGCGCTGTCCGGCCGCATGATCTCGTCCACGATCGAAAAATGGTTCGCACCTGGCACGACCACGCACTCCGCCTTCACGCCCGCCGGCGACCACCGCGCCACCACGTCGAGACTCTGCCGGACGAACTCGCGGCTCTCCGCCCCGCCCACGGCCGCAACCAGTGTGCGTCCCTTAGGAGCGGGCCACAGCGAGGGGCTGAGCCGCCTCGCCTCCTCCGCCGTCAAGCGGATCGCATCGTTATAGGTCGTGTGCACATAGGGCTCGACCTCGAACACGCCCGACAGCGCATAGGCCGCACGCACCAGATCGTCGGGCACGTCCCCGAACGCCGACCAGTCCTGCGCCAGCATCGCGCCGGCCATCGTGCCCCCGACCGAATGCCCGATCACCAGCGGCCGCCGGCCGAGCTTGGCCCACAGCGCCCGCATGAACAGCCGCAATTCCTCGTAGATCTGGGTCACGCTCGCTTCCGGCCCGAGCGTATAGGACGGCAGCGCGACATCGACGCCGCGCGCGACGAGCTGTTCGGCGCAGCAGCTATAGTCTTTCCGATCGCCGCGCTGCCAGACGCCGCCGTGAATATAGACCGCGAGCGGCACCGATCCCCTCCGATTCGACGTCAGGAACAGGTCGTAACGATTGCGCACGCCCGGCCCGTAGGGAACGTCTAGCTCCGATGTCAGCGCCGCCCGTGTCTTCGCGGACATCTCTGCCCACCGGTTGCCGTACTTGGGGCTGTCGGGCACGAGTAGGCGGTTGTTGTACTCGGCCTCGTAATCGATCTTCGCCGCTTCGCTCATTCCGGAATACTCCCCTCGAACAGCGTTCCCTCGTGCGCTGACTTTAGGCTGCTCCATACACCCTTGCCAACGCCCACAGCCTCGTTAATTCGGCTGACTTGAACACCGATGACGCATCGACCTCGACGGCCATGCAAAATTAGCTATGGTGCGCCCTCGGCAAGGCAGCAGCGGTATTCCCCATGGACGCGATAACCATCCAGATCCTGCGCAACAAGATCGGCAGCCTCGTCGATGAGATGCACTATCACTTCTACCGCTCGGGCTATTCCACGATCATCCGCGAGTCCCGCGACTTCTCCTGCGTGATCCTCGATCCCAATGGCCGCCTGATCGTCGCCCCGCCGATGTTCTTCCACGCGCCGGTCTACCGCTATCTCGTCGGCCGCATCCTCGAACTCTACGACGGCAAAACCGGCGAAACCGCGATCGAGCCCGGCGACGTGTTCGTCTCGAACCACCCTTACGAAGGCGGCTTGCCCCACGTCTCCGACATGGCCTTCGTCGCGCCGGTATTCGCCAATGGCCGCATCATCGCATTCTCCGGCACCATCGCGCACAAGGCGGATGTCGGCGGCACGATCCCCGGCTCCACCTCCGCGAACGCCACCGAGATCTTCCAGGAAGGCCTGCTGCTGCCCCCGATCAAGATCCGCTCGCGCGGCAAGGTGCTGCCCGATATCGAGCGCCTGATCCTCGCCAACACCCGCCAGCCCGCGCTGGTCAAGGGCGACGTCGGCGCGCAGATCGCGGTCACCGAGATGGGTGCGACCCGCGTCGCGGAATTGAGCGAGCGTTTCGGCGCATCGACCTTGCTCGATGCCTTCGCCGCGATCCTCAAGGGCGCAGGCGACGAACTCGCAAGTCGCATCGCCAAACTCCCCGGCGGTACCGCCGAAGCACACGGCTTCATCGACAGCGACGGCGTCGATTTCTCCAAACCCGTCAAGCTCGCCGTGAAGATCGACATTTCAGGCGGCCGCGCGAAGTTCGACTTCTCGGCCTCCGATCCGCAGGCGAAGGGCCCCGTAAACCTGCGCCCCTCGATGATCGAGGCCTGCGTGTTCTATTCCCTCATCGGCAGCCTCGGCCCCGACCTCGCCTTCAACGACGGCATGCGCGACTGCATCGACATCGTGCTCGCCCCGCGCACCATCACTAATGCCGAAGCACCAGGCGCTGTTTCCAACTACCAGATGGTCAACCTCAAGCTCGTCGACGTCATCCTCCAGGCGATGTCGAGCCTCGCCCCCCGCCGCGCCACCGCCGGCTCCGGCTCTTCCAGCGCGATGGGTATCATCTGGGGCAAGCCGCGCCCCGGCCAGACCAATATGCAGTACGAGATCATCGGCTCGGCCTACGGCGGCGGCACCGATAGCGACGGCGCATCGGGCACCGCCGCGCACCTGTCGAACCTGCACATCACGCCGATCGAAATCCTCGAATCCGAGTTCCCTTGCCGCATTCGCCGCTTCGAGATGCTTCCCGGTTCCGGCGGGGCAGGCAAACACCGCGGCGGCCTCTCGATGGTTCGCGAATACGAATTGCTGGAGGACGCGACCGTCATCCGACGCTTCGACAAATCGAAGTTTCCGCCGAACGGTCTCGCTGGCGGCGAACCCGGCGGCCGCGCGCGCTTCGTCACCAACGCCGGCACACCGGACGAAAAGGAAAGCCCGCCCGGCCGCTACGAAATGAAAGCTGGCACCCGCTTCGTCCTGCAGTCCGCCGGTGGCGGCGGCTTCGGCCCACCATCGGAACGCTCCGCCGATGCAATCGCCCGCGATGTTGCGGAGGGGTACTCGGGCTGAGGACAACTTCAACGACGAGTGAATCTTAGTCTGTTCACCGCGCTTCTCCTCCCCCTTGCTGGGGAGGTGAACTGCAAGCGTTTGCTCAAGTCTCGCACTATTGATTGTTGCAACTCTCCTGAGGGGGAGCCGCCTCCCACGCGGTGACAATCGATTTGCACATTCCTTGCTTGAACGACCTCGTCGCCCGGGTTCAACCCCTCGCCCCCAACGTGGAGTTCAAGATGCACAATCGCTATGCGTTCGTTGCCGGAAATACAGGTGCATGGCGCATTCTGACCATCAACACCCATCGAGGCGCGGCCCTCGCTACAGCGTCGTCTCTCGATCTCGTGCCCGCACCTGATCCGATCTCGACGCCCCCCGGCGCCTGGGCACTGCATGGACTGATCAGCAACGTCCGCTACGCAACGCGCTCCGAGGTGACGGCGCTGAAAGCGGTCCAACAGCCACTCGGCCGCCCCACCGCCGATCGGGCGGCCCTCATCCCGCTCAAGAAATCGCAGGCCTGGTGGGATCTCGCGCAAGACGACCGCCGCGCGATCTTCGAGGAAACCTCACGCCATACGGCCATCGGCCTCGAATATCTCCCCGCAATTGCGCGACAGCTCTTTCACTGCCGCGACATCGGCGAGCCGTTCGATTTCCTGACGTGGTTCGAATACGCAGCCGAACATGCGTCGGCGTTCGAAGACCTCGTTGCAAGACTCCGTTCGACTTTGGAATGGGCCTACGTGGAACGCGATATCGATATCAGGCTTGAACGGACCTGAACTCACCCCAGGAGAGACTTCGCGGCCGCCACGATCGAATCTGGATCGATCCCGTGATGCTTGTAGAGCGCGGGCAGATCGCCCGATTGCCCGAAAGAGGTCACGCCCAGCGGTCTGATCGGATTACCACGAACCGAACCCAGCCACGACAACGCAGCAGGATGACCATCGACGACGCTGACAATGCCGGCCCCTGGCGCGAGCGCCGCGAGCAGTTTGGCGATATGCGAATCTGCACCGTTGGCCAACCAGTCCGCATGCAGCCGTCC
>CANJPN010000038.1 GCA_947475855.1 Bradyrhizobiaceae bacterium | reverse complement strand
CGAATTTGGGTTCCGAAAGTCTCGAATCCATCCGGTTCCTCAAGTCTCGAATCCGCTGTGTGCAAGGTTCCTTAAATCTCGAATGCCGGTTCCTTAAATCTCGAATCCAGCATAGCATGTGTTGCATGAGCACGCTCCTACCCGTCCGGCATCCCAACCGCGATTTTTTCATCGTCGACATCAGCGATGCCTCGCCCAAGGACGATATGGCGTCGATGGAGCATCCGGTGTTCTCGCTGTCGATCAAGCCCGACATGCGCGAGCTGGAATACACCTCGGGCAAAGGGGCACGGCTTCGCGTGATCCCGTCAGGCCATGGTCTGGCGACGATCATGGACAAGGATATCCTGCTCTACTGCATCTCGAAGCTCGTGGCCGAGAAGAACGCCGGCAACACGATCACGCCGTGGGTGGAAGTCTCGGCGCACGAGGTCATGGTGGCGACGAACTGGAACACCGAAAACAAGAGCTATGACCGCTTCGAGAACGCGCTGATCCGGCTCAAGGGCACGGTCCTCATCACCGATGTGAGCACGGGCGGCAGTGTGAGCACGAAGGGTTTCGGACTGATCGATGAATTCGACATTCAGCGCAAGGAGGACGGCGAGCCATCGCCGTTCGGGCGGCTGGGCAAGATCAAGATCAAGCTATCCGATTGGACGTTCCGCGCTGTCGACGCGATGGAAGTTCTCAGCATCGATCGGCAGTACTTCCGGCTGCGCCGACCGCTCGAGCGGCGGCTGTACGAGCTGGCCCGCAAGCATGTCGGCACCAAAAACCAGACATGGACGATCGGCATCGAGAAGTTGCGGGCGAAGGTCGGCACCAATGCGCCGCTGAAGAAGTTTCGCTTCAACCTCAAAGAGATCATCCGCGACAACAACGTGCCCGACTATGGCTTCATGCTCGATGGCGACAACGTGGTGATGCAGCGGCTCGTGTCGGCGACCGAGGATCGGCCCGAGCGCGCCGACTGGATTCCGCTGCGGGCCGACACCCTCGATAAGGCGCAAGTGATCGCCGCGCAACTGCGCGTGTCCGTGTTCGATCTCGAACGCGAGTGGAACGAGTGGGCCAAGTCCAAGGGCGGCACCATCAACGCGCCCGATGGCGCGTTCATCGCCTTCTGCAAGCAGAAGCAAGGCACCCCTCACGCTGGCCGCTACGTGGCGGCGCGTAAGCAGGAAGCCGAGGCCAAGCAATTGGGCTTCTCCCTGCCTGGCCTGATCGCTCCCGCCCGCAAACGGTGAGCAAAGCACAAATGTGGGTTTGTGGTTTTTAGGGTATACACATACCCACGAATCCCCTACCCTATCGCCATGATTATCGCGTTCCTCAATCAAAAAGGTGGAGTTGGTAAGACAACCTTGGCGATCAACGTGGCGGCACGGCTGGCCGGCCTCGGCCACCGCGTGTTGCTGATCGATGCCGACAAGCAAGCGTCGGCGACGACGTGGGCGAGCCTTCGCGACGATGCCCCGTTTCAGGTGGTGAGCATGGCGCGGCCGAACATGGCGCGCGATGCCCTCAAGATGGCGGAGAGCTACACCCACACCATCATCGATGGGCCGCCGCACGCCGAAGAGATCGCGCGCTCCTGCATCGTGGCCTCTGATTTCGTGGTGCTGCCGATCGAGCCCTCGGGGCTCTCGACGTGGGCTTCGGACCTGACCGTGCGGCAGGTGCGCGAGGCACAGGATTTGAAGCCTTCCCTCAAATGTGGGTTTGTGGTTTCCCGCAAAATCCGCAAGACCGTCATTGGCCGCGACATTCGCAAGATGGCGGGCGAGGCCGGCATCCCGATCCTGAAATCTGAGATCGAGCAGCGCGTCGGGTTCGCTGAGAGCCTGACCATGGGCCGCACGATTTACGAATGGGCCGGCGGCAAAGCCGCCGCTGCCGAGATCAGTCAACTAACCGATGAGATAGCTCGCCATGTCGAAGAAAACATTCACGGCCGCGCCAAGACCAAAGCAACCGTCAAACGATGAGATCGCCGCGTTCGAGCGGGGCGGTGCTGGCCATGACACGCGGGCCACGGCGAGCACGCCGGCAGAGCCGACCAAGCGCTTGAGCCTCGATCTGCCGGAGAGCGTGCATCGCCGCTACAAGACTGCGTGCAGCGCCACCAATACCAAGATGGTGGCCGACATTCTCGCGTTCATCGAGCGCCGGACCGCCGAGCTGGAGCGCGAGGCCGGCATTCACCACAATTGAACATACCCACATTTGTGGGTTAATAAATAGTACGAGGACTAGTACTAGTACTAACTGATTAAACACCCGACAAACGGCGCTTCTCCGCGCTTTTGCGTTGCACTAGTGCTAGCACTATGCTAGGTCAAGGGCAGGCCAGATTCCGGCCGCGCCGCCCGCTCGTGAGCCGGCGAGCATAGCAATAGTGCTAGTACGAGTAATAGGAGAGGGGTCACGCCATGACCGCCGTCGTCGCCTTCGTCAGCCAGAAAGGCGGGGTCGGCAAAAGCACGCTTGCTCGCGCGCTCGCCACGCTTGCCGCCGAAACCGGCATCTCCGTGCGGCTGGCCGATCTCGATTGGAAGCAGCAGACCGCCAAGCATTGGGCCGACGTCCGCGCCAAAAGCGGCATCGAGCCGCCGGTCGATTGCCGCGTCTACGAAACCACTTCCGAAGCGCTCGCCGATGCCAAGGATGTGGCCCTCTTGGTCATCGATCAGCCGGGTTACGCGAGCGGCCAGACCGCCGAGCTTGCCCGTCATGCCGATCTGATTATCGAGCCGACCGGACCGAGCATCGACGATATGCGGCCGGGCGTTCTGGTGCTGCACGAGCTGGCGCAATCGGGCGTGTCGAAAGACAAACTCGCCGTTGCCTTGTTCCGCGTCGCGACGCCAGCGGAAGAGAAGCGAGCGCGGGCCTACATGGGCGAGTACGGCTACAAGGTTTTAGATGGTCATCTGCCCGAGAAGGTGAGCCTTCGGCAGTTGCAGGACGAGGGCCACGCCGTCACGGAAACCCGACACGGCACGCTGCGCGGGCCGGCCGACACGTTGATGGCTGCCATGCTCGACAAGCTCAAAGAGTGCATGAGCCGAGCCCCTGAGCGATCCAACGATGAACGGCAGCCCGTCCGCGCGCGCGAACGCGCCGTTGATCGCAGCCGCTAACGACAACAAGGTGCCACGATGTCGAAAACCGCCGACGCCCTAGAGGATTTGAAAACGCGCTTCATGACGCCGCCCGCGCCCTCCGAGGTCAAGGGTGTGCTGCAAGAGCCCGAGGTCGTGCGCCGCCGCTCGGTCAAGCGCGAGGAACGGGTGCAAAAAAACCTATCGATCCTGAAGCGCGATGCCGATCGCTTCATGCGGCTGTCGCGGCGCGATGGCCTATCGCAAGCAGCCTTGCTCGCGGCGGCGCTTGATGCCTACGAGAAGTCACGCGCCAGCGGGGCCGAGTAACGCCATGCGCATCGCCATCAGCATTATCGGTGTCCTAGCCTCGCTGGTGTTGCTGGCGGCGTCCGCGTTCATGAATTACCTCTTCATGGCTTCGTTGGGCCAAGGTGAGCTGGAATCGCGTGTGCTTGGCGCTGCCAGCGTCGGCGCGGATGTGCTCAAGTCCGTGCTGCCGTTCTTCATGGCGTGGGCCTTCATCAACAGGCGCTATGTGTTCGCGGGCCTGAGTGGGATTCTGTTCGTTGGCTTGATCGGGTTGTCGCTGCTGTCGGCGACCAACTTCATTCTCGGCGCGCGCACCGCGATCGCCGGCACCCAAGATGAACTCAACGCCGATTACAAAGGCGCACAGGACGACTTGCGCACGGCGACCGCTGCGTTCGATAAAGTCGCGCCGCACCGGCCGCGTAATGTCGTAGCGGGCGAGCTGGAAACCGAGAAAACCAATCGCCGTTGGCAGACGACGAACAACTGCGCCGATCCGACGATTCAGGCGAGCAAGCTGTATTGCGATGGCATCGCGCGCTTGCAAGCCGAGCTACAGGCCGCGATCGAGCACGAGCGCCTCGCGCGCAACATCACACGACTGAAACAGGAAATCGAAAAGCAGCGCGCCGTCGGCGCGGGCAGGGATGGCGATCGGCAAGTCGGCCTGTTGGCGCGCGTGTTCAAGGTCGAGCGCGATTGGCTGACGCTGGCGATCAATGGCTTCATCGCCATCGTGATCGAGCTTGGCTCCGACTTCGGGTTGTTCTTCGCCACGAGCTGGGGGGCAAAGAGCGCCGCACCGCGCCGCACCGAGGACACAGCCGCGCCAGTCGCCGAGCCGATCGTGCTCGAAGTGGTCAAGGAAGCCCCAGAATTGAACCGTGAAGAGGTTGCCGAGCAATTGGCATCCTACTGTGTTGAGCGGCTGCATCCCGCGCAGGGCCGCACCAGCGTGGCCGTGATGGATATCTATGCCGATTACGTCGTGTGGTGCGAGAAGGGGCGGCAGCGCGCCGGATCGATCGCGGCATTTCTCGGTAGCTTCGCCACCATCGCCGAAACTGCGGGTCTGAGCATCAAGGGCACCGCGTGCCAGAACGTGCGCGTCGGCCCGCGCATGGGAATGCTCGCGGCGAGTTAGCCGAACAGCGGCAAGCCATCTCTCGCCATTGATTCCTCAATGCCGCGCGCGCCGGCCATGATCAGCGTTTGATAGACATGAGTGAATTCAGCGTTCCATTCATCGCCGGTGTATTGCACTCCAGTTTCGCGATCGGCTTCGGCGATGGCGTCGAGCGCTTGCTGAGTAAGTGATAGGAGGGGTGTTCCAATGGTGGTCGTGCGGTGCGCCCAATACCACACGAAAAGCGGTAGCTCGATGTAGTGCTGCGAGCCGTCCGGCATCGGGATATGGCTCCCGATGATTCTATCCAGCAATTCCACGCGGGTGTCGGCGCTCTCTAACATTTTCCAATCAAAATTCTCTAGCGCATCCATCGACTTATCTCCCTCTAGGATTCCTATCACGGGAGATGTCGCGGGGGCGAGAGTTTTCACGATTGAATGAGCGAGTGAGATTGTGCTGGCTGTTTTGCTTGTCCTGCATCTGCTGCGCTGCATCCGAGCGACGACGAAGGAGAGCCTCACGTCGCTGCGCGAGCGCGTTGTTCGCCATCACGGTTTGCCCACCCGGCCGGAGCTGGAGCTGCATCGGTGCAAGCGGCACGAGCGCGCCCGCTCGCTGCGGCTCTTTCGCCGGCTGCGCACCCGACGCGGCCCGCAGAAAATCGCTCGCGGTTTTCTCGGCGGCCTTCTGGCTCTTCGGGTCTTGATCGCGCGCCATGGCGGCGTGCTCCTTGGCAATGTCTGGCGACGGCGTCGGCTCCCGATCATAGAGCATTTCGCGGGCAATCTCTGCGGCCTTGTCGGCCAGCGTCGCGCCGGTCTGCCGGCGCTCGTGATCGTGCATCAGCTTCACGGCCTCGGCGAGTGCCGGCGGGGATTTCACGAGGTCGAGCATCTGCGCGTCGGTGAGTAGGGGGCCGCCAGCGGCGAGCCGTTGTTGGTTCTCGAAGATGTATTGCGCGCGCTCTTGATCGTTCATCAGCACGCCGGCGGGCTTGACCGGCTGCGGGCGGTCATAGTCGAGCGTCGTCTCCTTGGCCTTCTCGCGCGATAGCTTCGCGATCATCCGATCCCGCGTCTTGAAATCATCGCGCGCCCAATGCACGCCGACCGTCTGGCGATGCCGCGACAAGCCCACATAGGCCGCATGCCGATCAAGACCAGGTGTCGCCAGCAGATGCGCGTGATCGACGGTCACGCCCTGCGCTTTGTGGATGGTGGCGGCGTAGCCGTGATCGATGCCGGCATACTTTTCAAGATCCACCGACACCATGCGGCTATCGCCATCGAGGCGGATGGCGAGCTTCTTCGGCTCGATCTCGATCAAGGTTCCGAGCGTGCCATTCATCACGCCGAGCTTGCGATCGTTGCGCGTGAAGCGGACCCGCTCGCCGAGCGCGATCGGCAGATAGCCCTTGTCGGCATCGATCACATGATCAATGCCAAGCTCGCCGCTTCGGCGCAGCATGGCGCGTGCTTCTTCGTTCAGCAGCGCCACGTCGGCGCGGCGATGCGCGAAGATGATTTGCGAGGCGTTGGGTTGTTCTTTTCTGAGTTGGTTCCACGCGTGCAGCATCGCCGTGCGCGCGTTGTCGAGCGTGCCGTGCTCATGCACCATGCCGGCGGCCTCGTAGCTCTCGATGGCCTCGGCCGTCCGGCTGGTGGCGAGCTGCACCGTCGCCTCGCGCTGCCAGTCGTGAGCCTGCCGCCGCACGTTGGAAAGCCGCGCGCTGCCACTACGCGCTTCGATGGCACGGAAGGCGCTGCCCGCCTCTATCGATTGCAGTTGCTCGGGATCGCCGACCAGCACCACCTTCGCGCCCGCGTTCTTCGCAACCGCAAGCAGTCGATCCATCTGCCGCGATCCGAGCATACCGGCCTCGTCGATCACGAGCACGCTGTTGGGGCCGAGCGTGTCGCGCTCGTTGGTCCACGCATATTCGAGGCTCGCCACCGTGCGCGATTGAATGCCCGATCCGGCCTGCAAGCCTTCCGCAGCAATGCCGGAGATCGTGGCACCCTGTACGCGGTAGCCTTGCGCCTCCCAGATCAGGCGGGCCGCGCCCAGCATCGTGCTCTTACCGGTGCCGGCAAATCCGATCACGGCCGTAAAATCACGACCGGCCGTGATGTGCAGACACGCCGCTTGCTGCTCGCTGCTGAGTGGCGAGCCCACGAGCGCGCGACGGGCAACGACCGGAGCCACAGCGAGGCGATCGAGTGTCAACATCTGCTCGACATGGCCGAGCATGCGGGCCTCGACCGCCACCATATCCTTGGTGGTCAATCGCAAGCGGCCGTCGGTGCGTTCGCCGAGCGCCACCACGTCGCGATGGCCTTCGACGATGGCAAGCGCCCGCGCGAAGGTTTCGGGGTTGTCGGTGAGGCTGTGCAACTCGCGCGCGATATCGCGACGCGTGAATGTGCTGTTCTGTTGCGTGAGCTTGGCGAGGATCGCCGCCGGATCGATCATCTTCTCGCCGACTTGGGCGGGGATCACCCGCACCCGTTCGGCCCGCTGCGTTTCGAACACTTCGCGCCAAGATCCGCGTTGCTCGTCGCGGGCACGGGCGAGGGCTTCGGCCGCCAGCGTCTTCGATTGCTTGTAGCCGAGCGAAGCGTCGAGATCGCGCAGTCGGCGGGCGAGCTCCGCCTCTTGCTTCCAGTGCCAACGCGGCGGCGATTTATCCTTGGCGTTGCGCTTCGCCTCGCGCGCCGTGTTGTTCTTCACCCGCTCGTCGCAATAGATTTTTCCGCCGCGCTCTTCGAATTGCTGCGCCCAGTTTGACAGCGTGAGTTGATCGTTGCCGAGAGCAGCCGTGCGCCCCGTTACCGGATGCACAGAGTTGACCATGATGTGGACGTGCGGATGCGGCTCGTCGCGATGCGCGATGATGACGGCCTGGTGCTCGTCGAGGCCGAGGGCGGCGAGCGCTTCGAGCGCTGCGGCGCGCATCTCGTCGTCGCTCGGTTTCTGCTCGGGATGCCATGACAGCGAGAAGTGCAGCACCGGCTTTTTGTTGTCGTTGCCGCCACGCGGAACGCCGGCCGCGTCCTTCAACGCATGCCGGTCGCGCCATGTGTCCATCATTTCGAACCACGCTTCGCTCGCGTGCTCGCTCCACAGGTTGCGGGTCATCGACCAAGCCACGCGCTCGGTGGTGGTGGCCCGGTCCTTATCGTGCAGCAGGTACTTGGCGAGCCCTTTGAAGCTCTGGCCCCGTTTGTGTTTCTTCGGGGTCAACGGGGTTCCTCCGGTTGTCGTTCGGGGCGGCTTCGATGCGGCGTTTCATAAGTTCGTCACGGATCAGGTGGTCGAACAGCTCCTTGAACGAGCCGATCAGCGCGTGCGCGTCGGGATGCCGATCGCGGTTCACGGCGCGAGTAAGCTGGTTGATGTTGTTGCCGATGCGTTTGATCTCGGCGAAGAGCGCGGGGTCCATGCTCTGGCGCTTCTCGATCACCACGCGCCGGCCGGTCAGTGTTCTGGCCCCGTAGGCGCTGGCCGTCATGTTGGCGGCTTGGGCCGCAGCCAGCACCTCGGCGTGCTCGTCGGGCGTCAGCCTCACGGGCAGAACTTTCGAGCGGGGCTGTTCGCTGTTGGGGGCACGGCGCGGCATTCGAGTTTGTCCTAGTGATAGTACTAGTAATAGTACGAGCAGGGGTTGGCGAGCAGGATCGCGCCGGATGGCGCGACGAGGGGTTTTCGTATACGTATACGAAAACATATCTCGCTACCCTCTGCCTCTACCACACCCCATAAAAATTTACCCCCAACGTTGTTGTGATCAAGATCGAGCGGCGAAGAGCGCCGCTGGTGTCGCTGCGAAAATGCGCAGCGAACAGGTAGCGCTAGCAAACGTACTAGCGCTAGCAATAGCACTAGCCATGATCACACACCCACAAATGTGGGTTCCAACAAAACATGGAAGCGCTGCGCGCTCGGTTATGGCGGGCCGCCGCTATCGCGTCGGCAGGGCGGGGGTTTCACACCCCCGCACCCCCGTGGGATATTTGAACAACGTTGAAATGCGAAGGAATTTTGCTTACGCTGGTCGAGCGGTACAGGCAGGGATGCCGATGACCGCCAACGTTGAAAGCGCGGCCTCTCACAAGGTCGCGTTTTCTTGTATCAAGGGCGGCGAAGGAGCACCGCCGATGCAAGATTTCCCGCCACGCGGCGCGGCACGCCGCCAGCGAGTGGCCGGCGATGGCACGTCGCAGGATGCGGCTTGGTTCAATCCAGCCGAGCTGCCATATCGCTTCCCGTTTGAAGAGGACACGGGCCAAGTGTTGCTCGGGCTGTCTGGCGGCTACGGGGTGGGGTTCCGCGACGATCGCCACATGGTGATGGTGGCCGGCACGCGGGCCGGCAAGACAAGCACGGTATTGGTGCCGAACCTGCTACGCTATCGGGGGCCGTGCGTCATCATCGACCCCAAGGGCGAGCTGGCGCGGCTGACGGCCGAGAGGCGGGTGGCCTTTGGTCCGGTGTTCGTGCTCGATCCTTTCAAGAAGGTTCCGCGCTCGCTCTCCGGCGTGTCGTTCAAAGGCACCAATCCTTTGACGCCATTGTTGGCGTCGCAGAACTTGCCAGCCGATTGCGCCCAGATCGCCGACGCGATGATTGTGCCGAGCGGGGGCAAGGATGATGCCCACTGGACCGGCTCGGCCAAGAACGTCATCAAGGCGCTATTGCTGCACATCGTCTTGCATCGCAAGCCCGCAGAGCACACGCTGGCAACGATGCGGCGATTGCTGAATGGGCCGCCGCTGCACCTCTACAACGTGTTCATGGAGATGGCGGATTTGCCCGCCGATCCGACGAACAAGCAAGCTGTGGAGTTCGATGCAGCCGTAAAAAACAGCGGCGGCATGTTCAAGGGCTATGCGGAAATGAAGCCCGCCGAGACGGCGGGCGGCAAACCCACGTTCGCAAAGTGGACGGGGGAATTCCTCTCGATCCTTTCGAACGCGCGCCAGCAAACGGATTGCTTCGACGACGTGGCCGGCGTCACCGATGAGAACGGCTTCGCGCTAGCGGATATTGGCCGCCGGAATATGACGATCTATCTCGTCATTCCAGCCGAGCGTCTCGATACCCATGCGCGTTGGCTGCGCCTCGTGGTCATGCAAGCGTTAACGGCATTGCAACAGAATGAGATCCCGCTCAGCGACGATCCGGTCTGGTTCGTGTTGGAGGAATTCGCAGCTCTCGGCTACGTCAGCTCGATCGAGACGGCGACCAGCTACATAGCGGGATCGGGCGTGAAGCTCTGGACCATCTTGCAGGGCATTACGCAGCTACAGCACCACTACCCCAAAACGTGGGAGTCGTTCTTCGGCAATGCTGGCGTCATCCAAGCGTTCGGCGTCGGCGAAGAGGCCGCTAAAAAGCTGTTCTCGGAGATGCTGGGCCAAGCACGCTATGAGCATCGTTCGAGCGCGCCGCAGAACGTCGACCCGATGAAAGGGCGCATGGGCGCGGTAAACCGAGAATGGCGGCTTGCTCCGCTGCTGTCGCCGGATGAAGTCGAGCAGGCATTCGCTCGCGAGACTAACCGACAGTTGGTCAGGATTAAGGGCCAAGACCCGATGTATTTGGATCGCATGCCACGCGAGGGATGACTATGGCGCGACGTAGACGAACAAGTGGAACAAGTGTGCCACCACAAGCGCCGTCTGCCGCGCCATCGGATGCCCCAGCATCGGCCGCGAGACCGAGAGCAATGGTTCCGCCGCAAGTTGGTGGCCCGAGCGGATACGCTCCACAGCCACCGCCACAAGCAGCGCCTAAAGCGGCACCACAGGCACCACCGGCTGGCAGGCCATCGCAACGGCCTATGAACTGGCCTCCGCAACAGTATCCAGCCGCAACGCCACCTCCACACGTACCGCGAGCCCCGCCAGTGCCAAGGGCTCCGCAAGCGCCGCCTGTAGCGGCACGGCAGCGAGTAACGCGAGGCGAGCCAATTGCACCGCCATCGCCACAGCTACCGATTGTCGACGGTCTGGTGGTGGTTGCTCTGGCGGCCGACGCTGTGGATCAGGACGGCTTCGAGGCAGAGCCCGCGCCGGCCCCGTTAGTTGGTGTGCTCTGGAACGACGCAACTCTGCTCAAGTATAAAGTGGGCCTGCTCCCTTGGCTGTTCTATGTGGGGCTGGCGATCGGTTTCTTCGGGCTGTTGGCATTGCCCACGAGTTCCGGCTTCGGCAGTCTATTTGCGGGACTGTGTTTTATCATTGGCTATGCAGCGGCTGGGCTTTCGTTTGCACGCTGGCAACGCTATCGGCCGCGCCTTGTTGTGTTTGAGGCTGACGGTCGGATGGTCGAGCCTGCGTTTTCATGGGATACGCGAACAACAGATCGGGTCGTCGCTGGCTGCTTTTTGCTGGGCTTTTCTGCTTTGACGATCATCGTGTTTGTCACGAAAACGGCACCATCGGACGCAACCCGTTTGTTGGTGCTCGCGGCTCTTGGCGTGTGCGTTCTGGTGTTCGCGTATTTCTTCAATGTGTTTGGTTTCGCACACGGCCGCCGCGAGGCGACAGCGCTTGGGCGATGGACAACGATCGTGCAGTTTCAGGCGATGCCATCGCGCCAGCGTGGCTGGAAGCCGACGTTTGAGGACCGCGAGTTTGATCCGATGGATGTCTACGCGCTACAGCGGAGCGGTCGTCAAATCCTGATCAGTCGGCAGAACTATACACCTGAGTGCGGCTCGATCATGACGACAGCGTTGGAAACCGCGTGGATGGAAGCGCGAGTAGTAGCCGCGCAAGATATGGCTCACGGCTTGCTCGCGGACTCGATGCAGCGCGAACTTCTGGCGATGGATGGAATGGCGTTTTAGGCGCGTGCCAATCTCGCTGACTGGTCCATAATTCCTTGAATATGGACCACTTGCGAAAACAGCGGTTTTGCAGGTCGCACCAGTGGTCCGTGTTTTAGGTCTATAAGTCTGGGTCGGATTCTGGTACGCTGGCGGCTATGAACATCGGCTATGCACGCGTGTCCTCCGAGGGCCAGAACCTCGACCGCCAGATCGCGGCGTTGCGCGCGGCGGGCTGCGAGCTGATCTTCCGCGAGAAGAAATCCGGCGGCTCGATCGTCGGCCGGCCGCAGTTAGAAAAGGCGATCGATCGCCTCGGCACCAATGACGTGCTGGTGGTGGCGGAGTGGGATCGCGCCACGCGATCGATGGCGGACGGCTTCAAGATTTTACAGCGGGTCGCCGATCGCGGCGCGCTCGTGCGTGTGCTCGATAAACCGCACCTCGATCTGACCACCCCACTCGGTCGGGGCTTGCTGGCGTTCCTGTCGGCCATGGCCGAGGACGAGCGGCAACGGATCGCGAGCCGCGCCGCCGATGGCCGGCGAGTTGCCAAGGGCAAGGGTGTGCGCTTCGGACCCAAGCCAAAGCTCACCGAGCACCAGCGTGCGAAAGCACTGGCGCGATTGGCGAAGGGTGATAGCTGCCGCGAGATCGGGCGCGACATGGGTGTGTCGCATCAGACGATTTTGAGGTTGGGCGGGTGAGGGAGAGAACAGGTTGACATCCGCCGTTGAACAAAACCTCGCCAATTGGAAGAGCTCGCTCCTTCAACGGATTCCTGTGGGGGGTCTGCTGTCCCGCAACCCCGTGGCGTACAAGTGGAAAGGACCATTTCGGGCGTGGATTCTACGCGAGGCGGTGTTTTGGCGGCTGCACGATCTAATGACTCAATCCTACGCCCTGCATGAGCGTGGGCATGGCCTAGGCGCACGCATTCTATTGCGAAGCGGGTTCGAGTCACTTGCCACCCTGATCTACCTCAACCAGCTCATGCAACATGTACTCGAAGGCACGCTCAATTTCCATGTGTTCGGCGAGAAGACGACCACGCTGCTACTGGGCTCGCGAAACAACGAAGATGGCCCGCGATCTCTCAACATCGTCACAGTGTTGGAGAAGTGCGACAAGCGCTACCCTGGACTGATGAACCTCTATGCCGATCTCTCGGAGAGCGCACATCCGAATTACGAGGGGCTGTGTAAGGGGTACTCGAAAATCGACCACGACGAGTATGAGACAACTTTCTCAAACCGCTGGATGGAACTGTACGGCGACCGGCATCTGGATTCGATGACTCTTTGCATGGAGATCTTCCACCATGAGTATGATGAGGTCTGGCCCGAACTCATCAAAAGTCTCGAAGGTTGGATCGTAAGTTTCGACGCTGAACTGGAAGCTACGAAGACCGCACCCGCCGCCTCCTGAGGGTTAGGCGAAGTGGATCTAGATGCCGCCGGCGTGTTGGCCGGCGGCGATTACATGATTAGTATTCGCTGGCGAGCATGATGGTGAGAAGGCGCACGGTTTGTTTCGGGTCGCTCGCGTCTTCGCTGCCGTGCTCCATGTCGGGCGCGTAATAGTCGATCTTCCAAAAGACTTTCTCGCCGTTGTGGTCGATTGCACCGAAGTCGTGCTCGCCGTGCGGGTCGTTGTCCTCGGTGAAGCTGTTGAAGCGTTGCACCTTTTCGATGATCGCGGATTGATCGTTGGGCGGCAATATCGTGAAGCCTGGTGTGAGCACCACGCGGGTGTTGGGATAGACGCCAAAGGCGGTGCGGCATTGATCGTTAAGCTTGGCAATGATGGTCGTGCTCATGATGATATTTCCTTCGTTCTGTCAGCGCACAATTGCGCCGACTGTGCGAACGAGGTGGCGGGCCGAAAAAGCCGAGGTGGCAAACCCCTGAAAGCCCGGAGGGGCCGGAGCTACAGGAGCGCAGCGACGAAGCGAGGCGGGTTGCGACCTGGGCGCGGGCTGCCATGAGAAGGCACAACAAGTCGGCGTGGTGTGGTGACGGGATAGGGCGTGTCAGACAACACGATGACCAATCCGCATGACGATAACTGCACCGTTAAGCGCTGCAGCATTACCTACGCACGCCGGATACTAAGGCAAGGCTAGACACTGCAGCAAGTGGCTCGCAAGTTGAACGTGCCGCACAGCGCCATTGGTCGGCTGAGCTATAGTGCCTAGCTGGCGATATTGAAGAGATCGCCCTCAGCACTCCATTGCTGCTCTAGAAGTCTGATGCCGAGATCACAGTATTCCTTGTGGATCTCGATGGAAATCGACCGCACACCATATTCATTAGCAACGCGAGCCGTAGTCATGCTTCCACCGTACGGATCAAGAACGCACTCCCCTCTTTTCATTTGTGAAATGAGCAATTGCGGGATCGCAAATGGAAAGGGTGCGGTATGGCCGAGTATGTTTTGCCCGCGAACCATCTTCATGACGGGCTTTGCGTCTAGAATGGTTGGAAACGTGTGGTGCGCCATGCGCGGGACAGGCTTCTGAAAGATAAAGCAATGCTCCCAGCAATTGAACGGGTACTGGTAATAAGGGGATCGATTGCCCTGGTTGAAGTTGCGCTTGCCCTCGATCTCGCCCTTGTACCACGCAGTATTCCCCACTAGATCAAATCCCGCGCGACGGAACATGTTTATTACGTAGGGGCCCAGAATCATTCGCTTCTTGCCCATAGCAGAAAGCGCGATGTTGTTTTCGTTGTCGAAATAATCGAATATATTGAATACATACAAACCGCCAGGCTTCAGAGTCCGGAACACCTGTCTGGCGCTGTTATACATGTCGTAAAGGTAGCAGTAGATGTTCGGCCAGGTACTATAGCTGCGAGCATTGTAGTAGGGAGGCGATGTGACAGCAGCATCGATAGAAGACGGTTTCATCTGGCTCAATACCGCGAAACAGTCTCCGTGGTAGATGCTCGCATCACCAACCTTGTGCTGCAAGGCGCTCGCGGCCATCTTCCTTGCGGGCTTTTTATCAAGTATGAAGCGGTTGAAAAATGCGGACGATTGGAACTCGTCGAAAAGTCCCGCTATGGTCTCGCACGGGTCGAGTTGCTCGTGCAGAATCTGACGTCCGTGCTTCTGCTCTGATCCGGATTTACCATCGACAAATAGCAGTGCATCGCCGTGCAAACTAAAGTGTCTGATCAACATATCAGGCACGGCATCGGATTGAATATCAAACAGAACGTCCAGCTTCCACCGCTTAAGGCTGCGCTCTGGAATTTGATCAGCGTCTGACTTAATGGCTTCTTGTTTTATAATGGCAGACAAGGAGTAACGGTTACCGCGATCGTATGCGCTGCGGTCCGGGCAGATCGAGTTTTGACACTCCCAACTACGAACACCAAGGGCTGGATAGGAATTCCCTCGCACCTCGAACGACCGGCAAGCGGGACATGGAATAATCTGCTCGTCTCTCTCATTCTTGTCGAACAGGAGAAGTAGATCCACGGCGTCGCTAGTGGTTGCGGCGCGAGGTCCATCAGTAGGGATTGTCTTCGACAATATGAAGCAATCGCGAAAGAAGAATCCTTCGTTGGCTAGATCAAACTTTGCTGTGTCACGCGACAGCTCAGGGATATGTTCGGTTGTTGCCTGTTCCACTACTGATGGTCGAAAATAGCCGGTCTCAAGCTTTTTCTCCCTATGTTTTTCCGCATAGAGCACCAGGTCAGAGTACAGTTTCCATTGACCGTCTTCCGTACCCTCTCGAAACGGCTTTATCTGAATGGCCAGAAAGCAATGGTTCGCGAGCCGCTCATACGAGCTACGGATGAAAGAACAGAGAGTGTCGCGCAGGGCCTCGGCGCTGAGAGCCCCAACAGTTGCTTCGTCAATCACCAAGTAGATCAGCGCGCACTTGCGGCTTAAGGCAGTCGGGTGGAACTTAAGCAGATGGCTATAGTAGTCACTTTCGTAGTCAGATCGGCAATCCGGATTCAGGTGGGCATGCATCGCCTCCACCGGAAACGAATGAAATACGTAGCTACCAAATAGTGAGCGCAGTATTGCGTCTTGACGCTCAGATAGGTCGCACTTCTTGGCATCGCTCCGGTTAACAGCGCCAGTACTGAGGAGGTGTTTTAGCCCCTCAAGGGAGGCAGCTTTGGTGATCGGATTGAAGAACGACAACAAGTCTGCGTCATAGCCGCTGCTCCGCAGCCACGCACCAAGACGCGTTTTGTCGCAATAGTCCAGACACTCCGCCAGCTCCGCCTTATCGTGATAATTTAGGAAAACGCGATGCGCAGCCGCGGAATCCAAGAACTCCTGTAGACGTGCTTTGTTTAGATTGAGCTTCGAATTGACTAAAGCAATAAGGCACCGTGTTCGCTCCTTCTTCCCGAGCATACGGAACGGTTTGCAACCTTCTATGGCCGCTTGGGTCTGAGCTAAGAGGTCAGACGGCGCTACGAATGTGACTCCGAGCGCGTCGTTGAACTCGCTTAGCAGAAGTGCGGCATGTATCGCGGTTTGCGCGGTCGTCATTAGGGCCCCAGCATCAATAGTCGATTTTGGCATATAGTAACCGGTGATGCTACCTCTTGCAACTATGCCAGGGGGTCGAATCAAGTCTAATCACCAGAAATCATATGCCGTTCTGCTGGGACACCTGCGGTCGGCGCGCATTGATTCGAATATTACCCAAGTACAACTAGCCAAGGCACTGGGCGTTGATCAGTCGCATATCAGCAAGATAGAGCGCGGTGAGCGAAGGCTAGACATAGTAGAACTGAGAGAGTTCTGCCGTGCACTTGGCATTAGTCTTGGTGACTTCATCAAGGAATTCGAGAGACTACTCGACCGGAGCGGCGTCTGATGGCGTGCTCGGTTGGAGACTCTGAAGACCACCTGCCAGGTGAGGCCACCCCCGCCGAAGTTCCTGTGGGTAACATTCCTGCCCCTCAGTTTGGGCTGCACGACAGCGGCTGGTCTGACGCTGAGTGGCTTCAGCTCTTGCAGACCCTCATTGATTCCGGGATCTTCGGGTGGAAGGACGTCACTGCTCTCGTGCTGGGCCATCTCAATCCATCGCAGGTCGGTACGAGTCTAGCGTCATCTGCAGGGTTTAAGCGGCGATACGGTAAAGGCAACACCATGCGTGTTGTCATGGATTGGGTGTATAAGCAAACGGGCTGCTGCGCGGACTGCGGCAGCAGACTTGAACTCCAGGCCGACCATGTGAAAGGCCGCGAGGAATATACAGATCCACTAGATGCAGACTTTATTGAGAACATGACGCTCCGTTGCCGCAGATGCAACGTAGTGCGCAGACCGTCGCACGAGTTCGGAGGTTTGACTTTTCTTACAGCAGAAGCAGCCCTTATGTGGATACTGCTTGTCGTTAGGCCGAGAAACTATTTGGATTACGTAAGGATGTGTCGGCTCTACGGCATGACGATGAGCGATATTCGGATGGGAGAGGCATGGGCGATGGCCCATTGGCTTTCAAAAGCTGATCCCCCAGCGTTCGGCATCGAAGATGACGCGAATTCGCATTATGATCTGGTGCTCTGGCCGGATTCGTCGATCACCCGTACTGATGTTGGATCACCGCTGAGCGAAGGCTGCACAAGAATATATCGCGGCACTCAGGGTAGCGCGAGGTTGGCGTTTTTAACGCGCCAATCAGATGGCCGCGTCAAATATCATGAGCAGCCAATCAGCTTCATCCCATTTTCTACTTATAACCTCGGGCCGCGAGCGCCAAATTCACTTTGTATTCGCTATTCGCCGCCAGACAGGGAAAACGGCGTGGCGCAGAAATTGAGCCCGCTAGCTCCGTGCGGCGGGGAGTTGCTGGCTCATATCGTGGCACTCGAAGGGCAACGTGTTCGTCTCGTTGTCAGAGGAGGCGACGTCAATTCAGGGCAAGTGCTTGAAACGGCCCCGCCACACGGTCGTTTGATTACCACTTCTCTGAAGCCCCAAGAGTGTGAGCTTCGTGTAAGCTGAAACTCTCCCCAATTTGCTGTTGTGGGGTGCTTCCTGGGTGACGAGGTTACTAGACTGCACCTCGCAAACCGACAGCGCTTGCCGCTTACGGGGGTCACGCTCGATGACGTGGGGCGTGTCGAGCTTTTCGTGCCGGTGTTTTTATCAGGGGGCATCAGTTGCCTACCCTGATTTTCGGAGCCGTCCGTCGCGGTGCCGGCCAGCCGATCCCGAGGACGGGCCGCAAGGCGGCGGGCTCTGCCCGCCCCCGCTCTTCGCGGGTTGCCTTGTCGGACCGCCGCAGGGTCGGCTAGGCATCCGCAATAGACGGGCGGCGACAAGCTGGGTGGGCTTGCCCTGCCCCTGATTTTTGGTGAGTCCTGAGCCCTCGTATCGATCAGGATGGCTTGGCCCCTGCCCGTTTCGGAGCTGGTTTCGTTTCCGCGACAACCTCGGCCGCTGCGGGTGCTACGTGATAGCGAGCGATGGCGCTGCCATCGTGCTCGATCTCGACGCGCGCGGGCACGACGTTGCCGGCGAGATGCAATTTCGGACTCTGGCTGAGTGAAGCGATCACGGTCCATAGACCTTCGTGCGTCCAGATTTCGCCGATCAGCGTGTGCTCGTTTTTCTCCGTGCGCTGTGCTTTCGGGATGCGATTGAGCTTGAGGTGCATCGGCTCGGCGTTCGATTGCGGGTGGAAGTAGGCGGGCCGCTCCGCATGCCGCTTGAAGCGGTTGCTCAAGTTGGTGTCGGCGAGAATGTGGTCCTTGTGGCCAGCGGTCACGAACCCTTCGTACCAGTGCTCGCCTTCTTCCTTGGTCGATGGATGCTGGCGAAAATTGCCGCGATACTCGACGCCCGATGGCGTGCGGATCACACAATTGAGATCGGGGAAAAGGGCGAACGCGGGATAGCTTTGAACCATGTTAAGAACCTCCAATAGAATAATTTTTCAAAATACCGAGCGGGATTGTGGTGCCGGTGGCGCGGATGTCCAGATGGCCAGCGTGCCGGTCAACGAAAGGGATCGAAGCCCGAAGGGCCAAGACGGACACCGGCTTGGCGCGCGAGAGCCCGTCCCGCCCGCCTTTCGGGCGGGTGAGCCACCCCTCACGGCCTTAAAAACTGCTGTTCATAAAACTTGTGGATATTTTCCGTAGACTGACAAAAAGTGGCTGCCGAGAAAAGTGTTCGCCAAGGCCCCTGAGAGCATCGCTGGCGGCGATATTTTGTAAGGCCACCCCGAAGGCTAAAAATCGCTGACGAGCGCGTAAGGCCCCTCCCCGTCTGTTTGCCGGCCTATTTGGCTGCCATCGATCAGGTGGTCGAGGTGGATCGCTAGGTGTGCCTCAAGCTCCATCCCGCCAAGCCCCTTTGCCAGCGGTGCGGCTGGGGTTGATGTTCGAGATGAGCACACCAGCGTCGGAGAGCTTTCGTCGTAAAAACGTCGGCGCGTAGCGCCGTCCATTTGCCGGAGCGTAGCGGAGGCTCTTGTCTGGCGATGGGCTGGCCTGTTGGTTCCTAGAACCTCGAAGCCGTGGCGGTTGTCCACAGGCGGTTGCATCGGCGATCAGTGTTTATTTGTGTTTGATTCAAGTTAGTGAGTGTTACGGGCTTTCTGTAAAATAGTCATGTCGTTGAAAATTAACGATAAAACTGCCGTTCTGAACGTCCGCCGGTTCCGAGAGTCTCGAATTTGGGTTCCGAGAGTCTCGAATGCGGGTTCCGGCAGTCTCGAATTTGGGTTCCGAAAGTCTCGAATCCATCCGGTTCCTCAAGTCTCGAATCCGCTGTGTGCAAGGTTCCTTAAATCTCGAATGCCGGTTCCTTAAATCTCGAATCCAGCATAGCATGTGTTGCATGAGCACGCTCCTACCCGTCCGG
>CANJPN010000037.1 GCA_947475855.1 Bradyrhizobiaceae bacterium | reverse complement strand
GATTGATGTCCCTGTGCTCTTATCCCTGGATCATCGAGTGCGTCAGTTCATAGGCGGGACGGTATAACACCACAACGGCGCTCGAGTGCGCTGACGCAGTCAGCGGCTTCACCGGCGCACCAGCCCGCCACCATCCGTAAACAGCCGCACCCAAGAGTGCGGTCGAGGCGAGGAATGCGATCACGATCTTCGGGCGGTCTGGCATTGCAAGATATTGATTGTTCGCCCGGCACACCGCAAACAGAAACGGAGCCTGACCATGGGCCAGACTCCGTTCTGTAATTCGGTGAGATTTCTATGTCGGCTGCGCGCAGTGCGCAATCAAATCAGGTGGTCTGCTGGATTGCACTGAGCTTCCAACCGTTGGCGTTGCTGCCGGGGCGACGCACGAACGTCCAGATTTCCGTGAGCTCTATGGCTCGATCGGAACTGCCCGACATGATGCGCCCCGTGCCGCGCTCGACATCTGTCGAGACCACCGAGAAGCGCATCGCTACCGTAGCGTACTCGGCGTCGGCCTCGCGCCAGGCTTCCGACAGATCGCCCTGAAGCAGCTTGGCGTCGGACACCAGGTTCTGGATGCCCTTCTTCTGGTTGTCGGCAATGTCTTCGCCGAAGTAACTGGCCATCTCGGACGTCGCGATAGCGCGCAATGCCGGAATGTCCTCGCGGCCGTATGAGTCCTGGATGCGAACCAACAGACGTTCGAAGGCCTCGTAATCGGCCTGTTCGAGAGCCAACGGCTGGGTTGCGGCCGGAACAGCAGCCTGCGCGCCGAAGCCGCCGGCCGGAGTCGACCGGTGGGGTTGCCCCTGACCCATCATGCCCTGACGGCCCATGGGAGATGCCGTCGCCGCCTCAGACCGCTTGCGGAAGAACGACAGCGCCAGCCAGACGAGGCCGCCAATCAACGCCACCTGAAGCAGTAGGCCAAGCATGCCGGCCAGACCAGCAGCGCCGCCGAACAGCCCGCTGCCGGACAACAGGCCGAACAGGCCCGCGCCGAGCAATCCACCCATCAAAAGCCCGCCGAAGCCGGAGCCAAACCGGGACTGAGCTGGGGCGGTCGCACGACCAGCTACGCCTGACTGCGGCGCCGTCGACCGCTGAATCGGCTGTGCCTTGGGCGCGGTGTTGGTCGCCGGCGGCGCGTTGAAGGTGTTCGATCCGCGGCTACCAGTGCTTCTGCCACGGCTCGCCTGCGCATCGGCCATGTCAACGCCAAGGGCGACGACGCCCAATAACGCCATCGCGGCCATCAGGCTGCGGGTCATGGCTACCTTGCGGATACTCATTAGTTTCGCCTCCCAGTCGATATCTGAATTCCACCGGACTAACCGGCGGACTATGACGAACGATATATAAGGCATGCGCTGACGGAATGCCAGATGCGCATCACGGTTCGGTCAAAATCGATTAAATCGACGCCCCTGGAGCAAAGCAAGCGGCAGTCAACCGGCAATCCCATCGGAATTCCCGATCGCCTGCAGTCCTCATGCTACTGCAGGGCGGCGCCAGTCTTACGGGCGATCTCTGGCGGTTGCCGATAGATTTCCTCGACCAACGCCTGCACCTTGGCCCCATCGACAGGCGTAATCTCCAACTTCATGCGGGCCGCTTCCGCCAAGAACTCAGGATCCTGCATCGTATCCATGAAAGCCTTGCGCAAAGCGGCCAAGCGCTCGACTGGAAGACCGGGCGGCGCGAGGAACGGTCTCCCCATCACTTGGCGCGCAAACACCAGCTTGTACATCTGCCGCTGCTCGTCGGACTTCGCGAGGTCCATGATGAGCGGCACGTCCGGCAGATCAGGGTGCTTGGAAAGGCCCAGTTGCACGAGCACGCTGAACACCTTGGAACGGTATTGGTCGGGATGGGTGACGCGAATGCTGGACCATGACCATCCGCAGCGGCCTTTCACCTCGCCCCGTTGCATCGCGAGGTTGATGTCGTTACCGCCGGGATAGCCTGGAATGATGCGGAACTTGGTACCGAGCGTGCGGTTCATCAGCATCGGGAACTGGTCGGTGTCCGAACTCGGTCCAGAGCCGCCGATGACCAGTTCCCTCGTCAAGACGTCTTCGAGTTTTGTGACCGTGGCCTCACCCCAGGCGACGCAGACGCTGACCTCGTCGTTCATGCTGCCGAGCCAGCCGAATTTGGCAGCCTCGAATTGCGCGGGTGTCGACGGAAGAAGGAGCGGATCAAAAGCAGTACCGCGACCGATCATTCCAAAAGAGGTGCCGTCCTTGGGCGCTACATTATAAATGTAGTTGGTTGCGCGAAGACTCGCCGCGCCAGCCATGTTCTGGACAACAACCGATGGATTACCCGGGATGTGGCGGCCCATATAGCGTGCAAGAAAACGAGCGTAGACATCGTATCCAGCACCCGCCGACCACCCGACGACGATCTCGACATTGCGTCCCTTGTAGAATTCAGCGAGGCCTTGCGCGTCGGCCGTCCTGGCTAGATGCGAGCCGCAAATCGTCACAAGCAGCGCTATAAGCGCGCGCGCAGATCGACGCATCGCAGCCTCCCTCGATCACTTTGCCGGAGATGCTAACGTCGATTGGAAAGGGTGACCAGCGGGAAACCTGCTGCGCCCAAAACACTTCGAATTACACTCGATGGCAATTACCGGCGGCGTGCCTGCCAGGCATCACGCTCGCGCTCCAGGTCAATGACGCTGGGTGCGGGAGCGGCAACACTTGCCCCACTCATCATCGCCGAAGGCCGCGATCTGGCGATTTGAGCCCGAATTGCATCGTCGACGCGTGCGCGAAGTTCGCGCAAATCCTGTACTGTCAAATTCTCGAGGTCGGCGTCCGTCATTCAATCTCATCCTGTTGACAAGAAAGCCGCGATCAATCTTTCGCGCGCCTACAAAATGATGCACGGATTTATTGTGCTTCATCTCGCGTTCGAACTCGCGAATATGAATACAGCTTCGAGTGCCGATTGGACTTCAGTGCGGCCACCACCCTATGTTTCAAGTGCAATACGGCCGTGACAAGGCACAGCGCGATAGACATTGGAAACTCAGAACCGGAGACTTGGCACACCGGCCGCGTTGCGGTGCTCGGCCTCTCCCGAAGTCACCTGCCGCCTGCCGACCTTCCGATTAGTATCTCAGCCGCGGACGACTGACAATCCATGGAAAACGCATGATATTTTCGTGACACCCCCCGTTGAGCGGCAGTCACAGCGACCGCCCCTTGTGACGGCGATTTCCCTCCCGGTCCTGAAACCGCACTTCACGCCTCGGCCAACCCGCCGAATTTCTCGATAAACCTCAATATCGTAGCGACGCCGTCCCCACGACGAAGATTGGTGAAAACATAGGGTCGGCTACCGCGGACACGGCAGGTGTCGCGCACCATCACCTCCAGGCTTGCTCCGACATGGGGGGCCAGATCAGTCTTGTTGATAACCAACAAATCGGATCGAGTTATGCCGGGGCCGCCTTTGCGCGGAATCTTTTCGCCCTGGGCCACGTCGATCACGAATATCGAAAGATCGACCAGTTCCGGCGAGAACATCGCGGCGAGATTGTCACCGCCAGATTCGATCAGCACGATTTCGACGTCGGGAAACTTCGCAGTCATCGTTGCGACAGCAGCGAGGTTGAGCGAGCAGTCCTCGCGGATCGCCGTATGCGGGCAACCGCCCGTTTCGACGCCCATGATCCTCTCTGCCGGCAGCGCGCCCGATCGCGTCAGGATCTCGGCGTCCTCGCGCGTGTAAATATCGTTGGTGATCGCGACGATGCTGTAGGTCGAACGCATTTGTTTGCAGAGCGCTTCCATCAAAGCGGTCTTGCCAGCTCCAACGGGGCCGCCGATTCCTACTCGTAGCGGCCCATTTCTGCTCGCCGTTCGTTTCGTCGTCATGATCTGAACATCCTCGTCTCCTGCGTTTCGTGCGCGAGCGCCGCGATCTCGGAAACGAATGAAGCGCCGCCGAGTTCGTCCAGCGACGACGACGACGCATTCGAAGCAACGCTCGAGATCGTAGCGGCCAGACAAGCGATCACACGCTGACCGTCTGTCTGGCCGATAGCGGCAAGCCGAACCAGCGCGGAAACGAGATTGGAGACAAATGCAGCGAGCAAGGCCTGCGCCGTCCCAGCTAATGGCAGGTCAGCGGCGCCAGCCACCGCGCCAACACCAACGGGGTAGGCTACCGGACCTGAGAGCGCGACGAAAAGCTCCTTGGGGATACGGCCGGGCCATGCCGCTCCGACAGTCGTGACGAACGCCTTTCCCTGCGTGCTCGTTTCCAGATAGCGCTCGCGGCTTCCCGACAAGGCCAGTGCGAGATCGTTGACCTCGGCAAGGCGGACCGCATCGCCATCGCGCGCAGCGCGCCACGCGGCGGCAAGCAGGATCGCGTCGTTTCGTGCTGAGCCGTGGCGAAGTAGATCGCCAATCCAGGCTTCCGCCGACGCTCGATCATGCACGCGGGCTTGACCCACTGCCCATTCGAGGCCGTGACTGTACGCGAAACTGCCGACCGGAAACGACGGCGAGAGCCAGAGCTGCAGCTCCACTGGAAAGGTTTCACGGCTGCCCCCCTGGGCATCAGCCATGTCTGTCACGCCTGTCATGTCTCGTGCCCGTGCGCGTCGTTCATGCCCACGTATGCGCCGTCCTCCGGATCGAACGGCATCTCGACATGCTCGACGCGCCCGCCAAGGCCGAGCACCATCGCCTCGATCACGTGGTCGCGGCGAATGTAGATCCGGCCGGCATGAACCATCACAGGCAGATGGCGATTACCCAGATGCCATGCGAGCCGCGTCATCTGTTCGGCGTTCTCGCTGCGAATTCTCGCGAGCGGTTCGGGGGCTGCGACGACGGCGATGCGGCGGCCATCATCGAGGATCAGTGCGTCGCCGCCGCGCAGATGCACCGCGCGTTCGAGATCGAGCAGGAACTTCAGACCCTCTTCTGTCTCCATCATGCAGCGCCGGCGGTAGCGCCCGTCGAAATCGAGCACGACTTCGCCGGCTACCTCGCCGTGACTTGCGGCACCGCGTTGATGGAGTGAAGAACGTAGCACCGTATTGCCTCAGAACAGGAAGTAGCGTTGCGCCATGGGCAGTTCCTTGGCGGGCTCGCAGGTGGCGAGTTCGCCGTCGACAGTAACCCGATAGGTTTCCGGATCGACTTCGATCTTCGGCGTGGCGTCGTTGTGGATCATGCTCTTCTTGGAGATGCCGCCACGCACGTTCTCGACCGCGATCAGGTCCTTCTCGACGCCAAGGCGCTTGGAAAGCTTGCCCGCGACGAAGGCCTGACTGGCGAACGTAACGGCACAACGCGCAACGGCCTTTCCGAAGCTGCCGAACATCGGGCGGTAGTGCAGTGGCTGCGGCGTCGGAATCGACGCGTTGGGATCGCCCATCGAAGCAGCGGCGATCATGCCTCCCTTAATGATCAGGTCCGGCTTCACGCCGAAGAAAGCGGGCGACCACAATACGAGATCGGCGAGCTTGCCCTTCTCGACCGAACCGATGTGGCGCGAGACGCCATGCGCTATCGCCGGGTTGATGGTGTACTTCGCGATGTAACGCTTGACACGCCTATTGTCGTTGTCGCGTTCGCCCGGCAAGTGTCCACGCTGCCGCTTCATCTTGTCAGCCGTCTGCCACGTGCGGATGATGACCTCTCCGACCCGGCCCATGGCTTGGCTATCAGATGACATCATCGAGAGCGCGCCGATGTCGTGCAGAATGTCCTCGGCTGCGATCGTCTCCTTGCGGATGCGGCTTTCAGCGAAGGCGAGATCCTCGGGGATGGAGCTGTCGAGATGGTGGCACACCATCAGCATGTCGAGATGCTCGTCGAGCGTGTTGACCGTGAACGGCCGCGTCGGATTGGTCGATGACGGCAGCACATTGGGAAGGCCCGCGACCTTGATGATGTCCGGTGCATGACCGCCGCCCGCACCCTCGGTGTGGAATGCATGGATCGTACGGCCCTTGAAGGCCGCGATGGTATCCTCGACGAAGCCGCTTTCGTTCAGCGTGTCGGAGTGAAGCATCACCTGGACGTCGTGATCGTCGGCTACGGAGAGGCAATTGTCTATGGCCGCTGGCGTAGTGCCCCAGTCCTCGTGCAGCTTGAGCGCGCAAGCGCCTGCCTCGATCTGCTCGACGAGACCGGCGGGACGCGACGCATTGCCCTTGCCGGCAAAGCCGATATTCATCGGGAACGCATCGGCCGCTTCGATCATGCGCTGAATGTGCCAGGGACCGGGCGTGCACGTCGTCGCGTTCGTACCGGTCGCCGGCCCCGTGCCGCCGCCCAGCATCGAGGTTATGCCCGAATCCAGCGCCTCCTCGATCTGCTGGGGACAGATGAAGTGGATGTGGGTGTCGAAGCCGCCGGCGGTGAGGATTTTGCCTTCGCCCGCGATCACCTCGGTGCCCGGTCCGACGATGATGTCGACGCCGGGCTGGATGTCGGGATTTCCGGCCTTACCGATTTTTGCGATGCGCCCGTCGCGCAGTCCGACGTCGGCTTTCACGATGCCCCAGTGGTCGATGATCAGCGCGTTGGTGATGACGGTGTCGACCGCCCCGCCGGCGCGCGTGACCTGCGACTGGCCCATGCCGTCGCGGATCACCTTGCCGCCGCCGAACTTCACCTCCTCGCCATAGATCGTGAAATCCTTCTCGACCTCGACGACGAGTGCCGTGTCCGCGAGCCGTACCTTGTCGCCCGTCGTGGGGCCGAACATGTCCGCATAGGCGGCGCGGGAAATATTCTTGCTCATTTGCGCTTCCTCGCTGCCTTCGTCCCCGACTTCCCGTCGAGCTTGCCCATGACCTCACCCCGGAAGCCGTAGACCTCGCGGCCGCCACGCAGCGGGACGAGTTGTATCTCGCGCGTCTGCCCCGGCTCGAAGCGCACGGCGGTACCAGCGGCGATGTCGAGGCGGAAGCCGCGTGCCTTGTCGCGCTCGAAGCGCAGCGCGGGATTCGTCTCGTAGAAATGGTAGTGGCTGCCGACCTGGATCGGCCTGTCGCCGGTGTTGGCGACTTCGAGCTTGACCACTGCCGCCCCCGCATTGATCTCGATATCGCCGCTCGCAGGGATGATCTCGCCTGGCTTCACAGCAGCTTTGTTCGCCCCTCGTATCGGCTCGTGGACGGTGACGAGTTTGGTACCATCGGGAAATGTCGCCTCGACCTGCACGTCTGCGATCATTTCGGCGATGCCGTCCATCACCTGATCGGACCGCAGGACCTGCGCGCCGGCTTCCATCAGTTCTGCGACGCTACGTCCGTCTCGCGCGCCTTCCACGACGGTGTCGGTAATGAGGGCAACAGCCTCAGGGAAGTTGAGCTTGACGCCGCGCTCGAGGCGCCGGCGCGCAACCATCGCCGCCATAGCGACGAGCAACTTGTCCTTCTCTCTCGGCGTCAAATGCATCTCTTCCCTCCGTCTTCGTTCAGCAGGACCAAGCGCGGGGCATCGGTCCATCAGTCACTATGCTGACCGCAGCTGCCGCCAGATCGCGCACGAAGCGCAGGTCAGGTGCTGCGATGCGTACGATCAGCATTCCGTTCCAGGCGCTCGCCCCCGATATCGTATCCGTATTCGCCGTCGCGCCGACGAGAGCAGCTCGCACGGCTTCCAGGCATGCCTCGGCATCCGGCGCCACGTGGACCAATACGCCCAGGGCACGCGCGCCAGCGCCGAGTGCGGGGCGCTGCATCAACGTCGCGACATCGCCATGCAGGCGAACATCCTCAGCGAGCAGCAGGCGGCCGTCACGTTTTATGCGCCAGCGATCTCGCCAGCCGATGTTGCGCAACGTCTCGCCGTGCGCCACGCGGCCCAGACCCAGCCCTTCGAACAGTGTGAGGCGCGCCGTTGCCGCCATCTCGACAGCCAACTCGCGGTTGGCGACGGCGCCGTCGAAGACGATGGTTTCCTGCGGCAGCCAGTCGAGACGCGACCTGTCATCCAGGCGCGCGACGACCCGAAGCTCGGCGGCGGGACCATCGGAGCGATAAATCTTCTCGGCGGCCTGCGAAGTGACGGCGATGCCGGCTTGGCCATCGAGGTCGATGCGAATGGCAAGACGATCGCCGCCGGTGATGCCGCCGCCCGTATTGACGACGACGGCTTCGCGGCGACCGCTCGTGCGGGGAAATCGCATACGCAGTGCGCCGCGCTCGAACAGCCGTCCGATATGCGTGCGGCCGTCCTCACCATGGAATGAGGCCGCGATCTCGCTGTCGCCGCGCACGGCGGAGGAAACGACGTTGGACCGGATTGTTTTCGCGTCAGATCGCGAGACGCTGTCGAACATCTTCACCTTGGAGGGCTGTGCGGTCACCGGCCATCACGATAGCGCCGCGTTCCATTACGGCAAACCGATCCGCAAGTTGGCGGGCGAAATCGAAATACTGCTCCACGAGGAGGATCGCCATCCCGCCCTTCTCCCGCAGATACTCGATGGCGCGGCCGATGTCCTTGATGATCGAGGGCTGGATGCCTTCCGTCGGTTCGTCGAGGATCAGAAGTCGCGGACGCATGACCAGCGCACGGCCGATGGCGAGTTGCTGCTGCTGGCCACCGGAGAGATCGCCTCCCCGCCTGCCGAGCATTTCCTGAAGCACGGGAAACAAGCGGAAAACCTCATCGAGCACGGAAGAATCGCGCCGGTTGGAGGTCGCAACCCCCGTCTCGAGGTTCTCGGCTACGGTCAGCAGCGGGAAGATTTCGCGTCCCTGCGGCACGTAGGCGACGCCGCGGCGAGCACGCTGGTGCGCGGCGAGGCCATCGAGCGGCTCGCCGTCGAGCAGGATACGGCCGCCACTCGTCTTCTGATGGCCGGCGAGCGCGCGCAACAGCGAGGTCTTGCCGACACCGTTGCGGCCGAGCACGCATGTGATCTCGCCGACATTCGCTTGCAGCGACACGCGGCGCAGGGCCTGAGCCGCGCCGTAGTGGAGCGAGACGTTTTCGACGGTGAGCATGCCGATGCCTTCCGCAAGTCGTGGTGCCGTCAGCGGCCGAGATACACTTCGATGACGCGTTCGTTAGTGCTGACCTGATCGAGCGAACCTTCCGCGAGAACAGCACCTTCGTGCAACACCGTAACGCGGCAGCCCAGCGCGCGAACGAACTCCATGTCGTGCTCGACGACGACGACGGAATGGTCACGCGCGATTTCGCGCAGCAGCCGCGCCGTTTCGACCGTCTCGGCATCGGTCATGCCGGCAACGGGTTCGTCGACGAGCAGCAGCTTGGGATCCTGCGCGAGCAACATGCCGATCTCCAGCCATTGTTTCTGGCCGTGACTGAGGTCGCCGGCCAGGCGCTTGGCATGCGGAGCCAGGCGCGTCGTGTGAAGTATACGCTCGATCGTCTCGTCCTGCGCGGCATTGTTTCGCCATAAGAGGCTCGCCTTGACACCGCGGTCGCACTTCAACGCGAGCATGATGTTGTCCTCGACCGTGTGGCTCTCGAACACGGTCGGCTTCTGGAATTTCCGGCCTATGCCGAGGTTGGCGATCGCTGCTTCGTCCAGCTCCGTCAGATCGAAGTTGCCGTCGAACAGAACGTCGCCCGCGTCAGGCCGCGTCTTCCCGGTGATGACGTCCATCATCGTGGTCTTGCCCGCTCCGTTGGGGCCGATGATCGCGCGCATCTCGCCCGGCTCGAGAATCAGAGATAGCCCACGCAGCGCACGGTAGCCGTCGAACGTGACCTCCACTGCGTCGAGATAGAGCAGCGAGGTCGACAGACGATTTGCAAACGTGGTGGCTTCGATCATGTCTCTCACTCTGCTGGCTGGCCGGCGGGATCGGGTGCGCCGCCCTTGCGCGCGGTTTTGCGGGCACGGCGCGCTGCGAGCCATTCCTCGAAAGTGCCGACGATCCCCTTGGGCAGCAAAAGCGTCACGCCGATGAACAGGCCGCCAAGCAGGAACAGCCAGTAGGGAGCGAGGAAGCCCGTCGTGAAGATCGTCTTCAGGAAGTTGACGACCAGCGCGCCGACCGCTGCTCCGACCAGCGTGCCGCGTCCACCGACCGCGACCCAAACGACCATCTCGATGGAATTGGCGGGCGCGAACTCGCCGGGGTTGATGATACCGACCTGCGGCACATAAAGAGCGCCTGCAACGCCCGCCATCATCGCAGAAAGCGTGAACACGAACGTCTTGTAGGCATCGACGGGATAGCCGAGGAAGCGCGTGCGGCTTTCCGCGTCGCGGATCGCGATCAGCACTTTGCCGAGTTTGGAGACGACTACCGCGCGCGCAATCAAATAGCCGCCAATCAGTGCAAGCGCAGAAAGCGCGAACAACACGGCGCGCGTCGTCTGCGACTGAACCGAAAATCCCAGGATGTCCTTGAAGTCGGTGAGGCCGTTGTTGCCGCCGAAGCCGAAGTCGTTGCGGAAGAACGACAGCCACAGTGCGTAGGTCAACATCTGCGTGATGATCGAGAGATAGACGCCGGTGACGCGGCTCTTGAACGCGAACCAGCCGAACACGAAGGCTAGCGCACCAGGAGCGAGAAGCACCATCAGCATCGCGTACGGAAAGGAGTTGAAGCCCCACCAGGCGAACGGCAGCTCGGTCCAGTTTAGGAACACCATGAAGTCCGGCAGCACAGCATTGGCGTAGACGCCGCGCGTGCCGATCTGGCGCATCATGTACATGCCCATCGCGTAGCCGCCGAGCGCGAAGAACGCGCCATGGCCAAGCGAAAGAATGCCGACATAGCCCCAGATCAGGTCGAGCGAGAGCGCCAGCAGCGCATAGCACAGATACTTGCCCAGCAGCGCCATCGTCGTCGTCGACACATGGAAGAACGATGACGTCGGCAAAGCCAGGTTCGAAAGCGGAACGAAGACCGCCGCCACAAGCAGGACCGCGACGAAGATCTGGCCGCGCCGGTCGTCGAGGAGACGATGCGTAATCATGCCTCCACCGCCCTTCCCTTGAGCGCGAAAAGACCGCGCGGCCTTTTCTGAATGAAGACGATGATGAAGATCAGCAGCAGGATCTTGCCCAGGACGGCGCCGGCCCAGGGTTCCAAGAGCTTGTTCGCGATGCCGAGCGTCAGGGCGCCGACCAGCGTGCCCCACAGATTTCCGACACCACCGAAGACAACCACCAGAAAGCTGTCGATGATATAGCTCTGGCCGAGGTTCGGGCTGACGTTGTCGATCTGCGAAAGCGCAACGCCGGCAAGGCCCGCGATGCCGCTGCCAAGACCGAAGGTGAGCGCATCGACGCGCCCCGTGGGGATGCCCATCGAACCGGCCATGCGACGATTCTGCGTGACGGCGCGCATGTGCAGTCCCAGGCGGGTATGTTTCAGAGCGAGCAGCAGCGCGATGAACACGGCTGCCGCAAACAGCACGATGAACAGCCGGTTCCAGGTAATGACGAGGCCGCCGATCTCGAAGGCTCCGGTCATGAAGGCGGGCGAGCCGACCTCGCGATTGGTTGGACCGAAGGCGGTGCGCACGGCCTGCTGCAGCACGAGGCTGACGCCCCATGTGGCGAGCAGGGTTTCGAGTGGGCGGCCATAGAGGAAGCGGATCACACCGCGCTCGATCGCGACGCCGATCCCCCCTGCCACGAGGAACGCCAAGGGTAACGCAATCGCCAGTGACCAGCCGAACAGGCCGGGTGCGCTAGTGCGGATCGCCTCCTGCACGACGAACGTCGTGTAGGCGCCGATCATCACCATCTCGCCATGCGCCATGTTGATGACGCCCATCACGCCGAAGGTGATGGCGAGGCCGATGGCGGCGAGCAGCAGCACGGAGCCGAGCGAAAGCCCGTACCAGAGATTCTGTATCACGCCCCAGAGAGCGAGTGATTGCTCGAGCGACTTGACCGCGCGGTCCGCCGCCATGCTCACCTCAAGCGACACATCCTTCGGCAGCGAGCGCAGCGCGGTCAACGCTTGCTGCGTACCTTGTTGGCGAAGCACGTCGATCGCGGCTAACCGTTCGGCCTCGCCGAGATTAGGGGCCGCCAGCTGAATTGAAGCGCGCGCGACCTCCATGATCGAGCGGATGCCGACATCCTTCTCCTGTTTGAGCGCGATCTCGAGCACCGGCAAGACCGTTGCGTCGCGGGATTTCAAGACGGCGGAGGCTGCGGACCGACGCTTGCCGGTGTCGGGCGACAGAAGATCCAGACCGCCGAGCGCTGCCTGAACAGCGGAACGAACGCGGTTGTTGAGGCGGACCATGGAGAGATCCACCGGGACTTTCGTGGCAGGCAGGCCGGTCGCGGCGTCATAGAGCTTGCCCCCGGCGTCGCGGAAATAGACCGACTTGTCGGAGGGATCCAGGCCAAGCCGGCGTTGTTCGAGAGCATCGAGAAGGACTGCCGCATGGGACACCCCTGAAGCAGCAATTTCGTCGATGGCGGCGGCAGTCTCGGCAAAGCTGTCGGCGGCAAGGCGTCCCAGCGCCGCGTCGAGCTTAGACGATTGAGCCCCAGCCGGAAGCAGGAAGGAGAGGATCGCAATCCAGGCGGCCAACAACGTGAGGAGGAAGTGGCGGCGCACGTCGGGTTTCCTCAGTCGAGCTTGCGGGATCTGTCCGACGCCAAGCATCTTATCATCGTTGGTGCGGAGCGGCGCGCTTTTCTGCGCCGCTCCGCCCGGTCTCAAGCTGGCTCAGCCGTGGTCAGCTGCCGCCGCACTTGCCGGTTTTGGTGTTGAAGTTGCCGCACTTCTTGTCGACCCAATCGGCCTCGAGATCCTTCGAGCCTTCCAGGAAATCGGACCAGGCGTCGCCGGCCACGAGGCCCTTGGTCTGCCAGACCACGTCGAACTGGCCGTCGGCGCGGATCTCGCCGATCATCACGGGCTTGGTGATGTGATGGTTGGGAAGCATCTTCGAGATGCCGCCGGTGAGGTTGGGCACTTCGACGCCGACGATCGCGTCGATCACTTTGTCCGGATCGATCGTACCGGCCTTCTCGACGGCCTTCACCCACATGTTGAAGCCGACGACGTGGGCTTCCATCGGATCGTTCGTGACTTTCTTGGGGTCTTTCTTGAAAGCCTTCCACTTCGCGATGAACTCGTCGTTCGTCTTGTCCTTGACCGACTGGAAGTAATTCCAGGCGGCGAGATGTCCGATCAGGTTCTTCGTGTCGACGCCGGCCAGCTCTTCTTCACCGACCGAGAAAGCGACAACGGGAATGTCGGTCGCCTTGACCCCGGCGTTGGCGAGTTCCTTGTAGAACGGCACGTTGGCGTCGCCGTTGATGGTCGAGACGACAGCCGTCTTCTTGCCGGCCGAGCCGAACTTCTTGACCTCCGCCACTATCGTTTGCCAGTCGGAATGACCGAACGGCGTGTAGTTGATCATGATATCGTCGGAGGCCACGCCCTTCGCCTTGAGGTAGGCCTCAAGGATGCGGTTGGTCGTGCGCGGGTAGACGTAGTCGGTGCCAGCGAGCACCCAACGCTTCACGTCGCCGCCGTCCTTGCTCATGAGATAGTCGACAGCCGGGATCGCCTGCTGGTTCGGCGCAGCGCCCGTGTAGAACACGTTACGCTCGCTCTCTTCGCCCTCGTACTGCACGGGATAGAAGAGGATGTTGTTCAGCTCCTTGAAGACCGGAAGCACGGACTTTCGCGACACCGAGGTCCAGCAGCCGAACACCGCGGCAACTTTCTGCTGCGCGATCAACTCGCGCGCCTTCTCGGCAAACAATGGCCAGTTGGACGCGGGGTCAACTACGACGGGTTCGAGCTTCTTGCCGAGCAAACCGCCCTTTTTGTTCTGCTCCTCGATGAGCATCAGCATGACGTCCTTCAGCGTCGTCTCGCTGATGGCCATCGTTCCGGACAGCGAATGCAGGATGCCAACCTTGATGGTGTCCTGTGCGAAACTCGGCGAGGCCACCGCCAGAGTGCACGCGGCAATTCCCCCCGCGATTGAGGTCAGAAATGTGCGTCGTCCAAACATCGGGAACACCCCCCTTGGGTTGACAGTGATGCTGTGGCAGGGGCAAGCCGCGTGCCAAGAATTGGGCACATATTAATTCTGCTTATTTTCAATACTCTAGCATTCAACGCGCGACGAACTGCAAAAACGATTTGCAACTGCATGCCCGTATTTTCATCGCAATAACCGGGCGAGACTAAATTTTGATCATTCAGTTCAGGGGCTCGGGTCCCTGCCGCGCATCATCGAAAGCCAGCGCACCGAGCCTCCAATCGCAAGGCGACACGTTATGCATTTGCGCCCACCATGCCTTTGCGCCCACCACTTGCCTGGTGGCGAGCGAAGCGCGTCATCGATCCGCCGCACGCAGCCAGATGCCTAGGCCCCGCAAGGCCGGTGTCCGAGATAATGCGCTCCTGGTCTGCAGTCGGGAGGACATCGAGGGCTCGCAGCGTGAGTCATTGGCCTGCGATCGCCGCCGCGCAAAGTTGCTGCATTGTCCAAGTAGGGAAGCACCTGGATTGCACCAAGTTAGAAGCCGGTGCGCATCCGTGTGAGCACACCACGTGTGGTGGCACAGCCACGCGTGGCAGGCCAATCACTACAAGGTTAAACATCAGGCGGGACGATGGCCATTGCCAGGGCTATGGTCGGGCTCTTTCAACGATTAGGAGGACGACATGTTCCGGATTGCAAAACTGACGACGATCCTTGTTGCCGCTGCCGGCGTCGCATCTCTCAGCACAGGCGCTATGGCTGCCGGGAGCTGCGTGATGGCTGGCGGAGAGGCGACGATGCTCACCAGCGATCTGGCCAAGTTCATGGCCAATGCCGCGCTCAAGAACTCGATCAGCGGCAAGGGCCTGAAGGCCAGCGGCGAAGTCAAGATGACCTGCAAGGACGGCGTAGCTAACGTCTACTGCATCGCCAAGCAGAAGGCCTGCAAGTAGCCGCACCCTGGACTAATTCAACAAGCGTCGGGAGGCGTTCGGCATGGATCGGCGGCAGTCAATTCGCCCTCCGACACGTCGGGTCCTCCTGACGGGTTCTGCGGGCCTGATCGGTCTTGCCGCGACGTCGGCTGGGCAGGCGCAGCAAGCGCCGGGTGCGCCTCAAACCAACACGCCCACCAGAACCAAGGGTCCCGCCGTCTGGCTCGATCTGGACCAGAAGGCGCTCGACGACGCCTACGACCAGTCGGTCTACGCTCCCAACCAGCAATCGGTGAACCAGCGGCGGGGAATTGCGAGCCGGCTGGTGCGCGAAACGCATACACCGCAGCGTCACGCGTACGGGACGAGTGAGATCGAGAAGCTCGACTTCTACCGGACGAAGCGCGGCAACGCGCCGGTCCAGATCTTCGTGCATGGCGGCGCATGGCGCAGCGGACTGGCGAAGGATCATGCGAGTGCGGCGGAGATGGCGGTCAAGGCCGGCGCCAACTACGTGGTCCTCGACTTCATCAACGTCGTGGAATCCGGCGGCGATCTGATGCCGATGATCGATCAGGTTCGCCGTGGCATCGCGTGGGTCGCCAAGAACGCACGTCGCCTCGGAGGCAATCCCGACCGGATCTACATCAGCGGCCATTCGTCCGGCGCGCATCTCGCCGGCGTCGCGACAATCACCGACTGGAAGAAAGATCACGGGCTGCCCGCCAACGTCATCAAAGGCGCAATCCTTTGCTCGGGGATGTACGAGCTGAAGCCCGTCCGTCTATCCGCGCGCTCGAACTACGTGAAGTTCAACGACGCGATGGAGGATGCGTTGTCGACACAGCGCCACATCGGTCGTATCGGCTGCCCGCTGATCGTCGCACATGGAACGCTCGAAACGCCGGAGTTCCAGCGGCAATCGCGTGAGTTCGTTGCCGCCATGAAGGCTGCCGGCAAAGCCGCGGAGTTGATCGTCGGTGAGGGCTTCAATCACTTCGAGATGCCCGAAACATTCGCGAGCCCGTATGGGCTTCTCGGGCGCGCGATGCTGCGGCAAATGCGGTTAGGGTGAGTGTCAGGGCTCGCATGTAAGAAATCGTCAGGCCCGATACCCATATAAATCTCCGACCAGACGGGATCGTCTTTCACGATTCGCCGTTCGGATGATGCTGCTCTATATTCTGTAGACTAGAGCAGCTTCATCCGATCACGGCGTTCGGAATAGCAATAAGGAGCTATCCATGCCCGACGCGTCGGGATTTCCGCAAAGGCGCGAGGCACGCAACGTGCTTGGCGAACCCTTGAAGCCTTGCGGCGATCGACCCATGACCGGTTTCTTCCGCGACGGATGCTGCAACACCGGCCCCGAGGATTTGGGCTCGCACACCGTTTGCGCCGTCATGACGGCGGACTTCCTGGCCTTCAGCGCGCGAGCAGGCAACGACCTCTCCACACCGGTCCCACAGTTCGGCTTTCCAGGCTTGAAGCCCGGCGACCGTTGGTGCCTTTGCGCGCCGCGATGGGCGGAAGCTTTTGCGGCAGGGATGGCGCCTAAAGTCGTGCTCACCGCCACCCACCAAGGTGCTCTCGAATATTGCCGGCTAGCCGACCTCAAGAAGCACGCGCTGGACCTCTCCTAGGACGCTGCCGCGCCGGAACCATCGAACTCGAGGGAGTTGATCGGCGAACTTCTTCCTCTCCCCGCCTTCACGCCTAAAGGGGCGGGGGCGGCGGCGTGCCCCGTCGTGATCTTGCTGCACAGTGGCGGCTTCCCGTACGGCGATGAGCGCGACCGCGAGAGCTTCTGTTGTATCCTCGCACGTAAAGGCATGGTCGGGGTGATGCCGACATATAGGCTGGCGCCCTGGCGCGACGGGCCGGCACGTGCCGAAGACATGGCAGCCGTGGTGCGGTGGCAAGTGAACAGGCAGGCCAGCGCATCAAGCATCTGACGCGGGGAGTGGTCGTGCCGCGAGACGTGCGGCTCACAATGGCGAGCGAAAAGCTCGGCGTGTCGGTCGGTCATTCTTCCCGCGCTGGCTACTTCGTTGCGCGCGCCCCCCGCGCGCGGATGCCGGCGAACGTCGACACCGAGGTTCCACCGCACCGGTCCAACAAGACAACCGCCGGTATCACAAGATACTTGGCCGGGACGAGAGTGACTGCAAATCGCTAAACCGTTGTCGCATCGATTAAAGATCGGCTTATCGAGAAGGAGTACGCGGCCGGGATCGGATTGGCGATGTGGCCGGTCGTTTTAGACGTCTATCTGCGGCGATGCGGATGGGTTGCACCCACGCATTGTTCTAGCGTAGCACGCAGACCGCGCGATTGCCGACCAGGCGGGCGCGGCGCTCGACGACGCTCGCCACACGCAGCACGCGCTGACTGGGCTGGTTGGGTACCCGCAAGAATGGGTTGGGCAGCGCAACTGCAAGAAGGGCCGCTTCGCGCTCTGTCAGGCTGCGCGCCGATTTGCGGAAATAGCGTTGCGACGCGGCCTCGGCGCCGAATATCCCGGGCCCCCATTCCGCGATATTCAAGTAGACTTCCATGACCCGAGCCTTCGGCCACATCGCGTCGATCCCGATCGCGATCGGGATCTCGATCGCCTTGCGCAAGTAGCTGCGCGAGTTCCACAAGAACAGGTTCTTGGCGACCTGCATCGTGATCGTGCTGCCACCACGGCCAGCCTCGTCACCCGCCGTCTCGGCCTGCTCGATCACGGCCTCCAGCTCCTTCAGGTCGACGCCGTAGTGGCGGCAGAACTGATTGTCCTCAGACGCGATGACGGCGCGGACGAGGTTGGGCGATATCGCCGACAGGGGAACCCAACGCTGATCGACCGTATTGCCAGCGAATTGTTGGCTCCAGATCAGGGTGGAGCCGGGTGGATCGACGTTCCTCAAGACGAGCAGGAGGCAGGCAACGATCAGCGCGGGAAGTCCCAACACCACGATCAGAACGCCGCTGCCGGAGATCAGAGAAGTCCGCAAGCACGGCAGGATACTGGCAGCCAGCCGAGCGCCGACCGAGGGGCTGGCGCCGTCACTGATGCGCGGGTTGGTCGCGGGCTCGCTGGTGTCGCGCATGCTCGTGAAATCGTGCGGAGAGGATGCTATATCGCCGGACTGCCGGAGGGGCCGAGGCTCCGCCAGGGGTAGGACTCATGCTGAAAGCCGAAGTTCGATAACGCATATAGGGCATAGATGACGTTCGAAAAAAGGCTGGAGGCGCGGGCTGCCGAATTCGAGGCAGGATTGGGCGATGCACTCGATGCAGCAGCTTCACGCCACGCCGGGCTCCCCCCGCGGCTCGCAGACGCCATGCGGCACGCCGTGATGTCCGGCGGCAAGCGGATAAGGCCATTCCTCGTGACCGAGACCGCGATTGCGCTCGGTTCGGACGCCGCTGCCGCCCAACCTGCGGCGATCGCGCTCGAGCTTGTGCACTGTTATTCCCTCGTCCACGACGACCTCCCGGCCATGGACAACGATCCGCTGCGGCGGGGAAAGCCGACGGTCTGGAAGGCATTCGACGAGTGGACTGCAATCCTGGCCGGGGACGCCCTGCTGACGCTGGCGTTCGAGCATCTCGGTGGCGCGGCTTGTCCGGACCTCGATGACAAGCGCCGGCTGTCGCTGGTGACGGGCTTGGCGCTCGCTTCGGGTGGGCGCGGCATGGTCGGCGGACAATGTCTCGATCTGGAGGCCGACAAACTCGGGCAACCCAAGGTCGCCACTCAGGAGCACGTTCAGCGACTGCAGGCGATGAAGACCGGTGCGCTGTTCCGGTTCGCGTGCGAGGCGGGTGCGGTCGTTGCGGGAGCGGGCACGACGGAAACCACGGCCATGGCGCGCTTCGGCGCAAAGCTCGGCGCCGCATTCCAGTTGGCGGATGATCTTCTGGATATCGAAGGCGACGCGGAGACCGTCGGCAAGGCGACGGCCAAGGACGCTGCCGCTGGCAAGGCGACGCTGGTCGGCCTCAAGGGTCTTGCAGCCGCCCGCGCGTTCCTCGCCGAGATCGAATCCGACGCCTTGAACGAGATCTCAGGCATTGGCTCCCGAGCCGATGTGCTGCGCGAGACGCTCCGTTTCGCCTGCGCAAGGAGGAAGTAAGGTCGGACCGTAGGGCTGACCAGCGAAGCGTATTCCCCCGACCCTACGCACAATCGCATCGGCTGCGCGCTATTCCCACTTGCGAACCATCCTCGCGGCTTCAGCGTCGTACCGCTTTTCCCGCTCATTCTGATCAGCGAGTCCGACGGTGCGGTAATAGTCGGCCAGTGAGATGGCGTGCTCGCCCATGTTTGCAAGTGAGCCATTGCGCTTCGCAGACTCCAGCATCCGGCGCACACCTTCTGCGGCAGCGAACAGGCAAGCGGACGGCAGTGTGACTCCGGCGACACCGAGGTCGGAGAGTTCCGCCCACGACAGATGCTGCATGCCGGCCGCAGTGCTCTGGGTTGCAATGTGGGGACATGGCACGTCCTTCACG